>DNPQ01000336.1 GCA_003501335.1 Bacillota bacterium | reverse complement strand
AGACTTAGAGAAGTAATTGATCGTGATTATAAGGTCGAAGGCGATCTCAGACGTGAAGAATCACTCAATATTAAACGTTTAATTGAAATTGGAAGTTATCGAGGGCTTCGTCATCGTCGTGGTTTGCCAGTCCGGGGACAACGGACAAAAACCAATGCTCGAACCAGAAAAGGGCCTAAAAAGACCGTCGGTGCAAAAAGAAAGAGTTAATACCAAATTTCATTTGCAGGGTATCTAATAATGCCGAAGGTATTTTTAGATTAAAATGCAACTTGGGATAAAGACAAATTTGCACCCGTAAGTATTTTTTTGAATGTAAATTTGTATAAGAATAGGAGGTAATTTAAATGGCAAAACCTGTTGTTGCCAAAAAAGGGGTCCGTGCACGTAAAAAAGAACGGAAACATGTCGATACTGGGGTGGCTCATATTCATTCCACCTTTAATAATACGATTGTTACCATCTCTGACCCGGTCGGTAATGTTTTATCGTGGGCCAGTTCGGGGCATATGGGATTTAAAGGTTCTCGTAAAAGTACTCCCTTTGCAGCTGGCATGGCTGCTGAAGAAGCTGCTAAAATTGCAATGGAACATGGAATGAAAAGTGTAGAAGTATTTGTTAAAGGGCCTGGGGCCGGTCGCGAAGCAGCAATCCGTTCATTACAAGCGGCGGGTCTGTTTGTAAACTTAATTAAAGACGTCACGCCCATTCCTCATAATGGTTGTCGTCCACCCAAACGTCGTAGAGTATAATGGAGGTGTATAGAATTTATGGCTAGATATACAGAAGCAGTTTGTAGATTGTGCCGTCGTGAAGGCGAAAAGCTTTATTTAAAAGGTGATCGTTGTTATAGTAATAAATGTAGTGTAGGAAAGAGAGCATTTGCTCCTGGTCAACATGGTCAGGCTCGAAAGAAAGTTTCCGAATACGGCATTCAATTGCGAGAAAAACAAAAACTCCGCCGTATTTATGGAATTTTAGAACGACAGTTTTCCGGATATTTCTCTTTAGCTGAAAGAAAAAAGGGTATTACCGGGCAAAATTTACTGCAAATTTTAGAGACCAGGATGGACAATGTGGTTTACCGTTTAGGGTATGCTGCATCCCGTAAGGAAGCCCGTCAATTAGTTTTACATGGTCATTTTATGCTTAATGAGAAGAAAGTCAATATTCCATCGATGCTTTTAAAAGCAGGGGATGCCATTACGATTCGGGAAGGCAGTTTGAATTCTCCAAAGCTTAAAGAAAATATTGAAGATGCCGCCGGACGGACGATACCTGAGTGGTTGGAGAGTAATCCCACCAATCACAGTGGTAAGATTAAATCTTTACCAACCAGGGAACAGATTGATATTCCTGTTCAAGAACATCTCGTTGTGGAGTTGTATTCGCGGTAATGCATGAATTCAAATACGCAAAAATTATAGTACAAATTCAATCCATTACTTGATCAAGTATATTCGAAGAATAATTTAAAGAGTGATATTCGCTGAATGCGAGAAGGAGGGTTAATTATTGATCGAGATCGAAAAGCCCAAAATTACCATAGAAGAGAGTAATGACAGAGAACGGTATGGTGTTTTCGTCATTGAACCTTTAGAAAGAGGCTATGGAACAACACTGGGCAACTCGCTCCGTCGGATCCTCCTCTCATCCCTGCCGGGTTATGCGGTAACGTCCGTTAAAATTGATGGAGTTCTTCATGAGTTTTCAACAATTCCGGGGGTTGTTGAGGATACCACTGATATCGTTTTGAATTTAAAACAATTATTGGTAAAGATCCATGGTGATTGTCCCAAAAAAGTCCGTTTGCAGATTAAGAATGAAAAAAGAGTTACAGCGGCGGATATTCAAGTCCCCAGTGATGTCGAAATCCTAAATCCCGACTTATATTTGGCTACAGTATCGAATGGTGGCACTTTTAATATGGAACTTACACTCGATCGTGGTAGGGGATATAGTCCGGCTGAACGAAATAAAGGTACAGAAAATATTATTGGGGTTATCGGTGTGGATGCCCGATTCTCTCCGGTACTCAGAGTCAATTATGTTGTTGAACATACCAGGGTCGGACAGATTACCGATTATGACAGATTGGTACTGGAAGTTTGGACGGATGGAAGCATCAGTCCGGTTGAGGCTGTTTCACTTTCAGCCAAAATAATGACAGAGCATTTAATGCTTTTTGTTAATTTGAGTCAAACTGCTGGTAAAACAGAGATTATGGTTGAAAAGGAAGAGGAGTCCAAAAATAAGATCCTCGAAATGACTATCGAAGAATTGGATCTGTCCGTTCGTTCGTATAATTGTCTTAAAAGAGCCGGTATTAATACTGTTGAAGAATTGACCCGTAAGACAGAAGAAGATATGATGAAAGTTAGAAATTTGGGCCGTAAGTCTTTAGAAGAAGTTCAACAGAAAATGGAAAGTTTAGGATTAATGTTAAGAAAGTCTGAAGATTGATGAGGAGGTGTCGTGAATGCTGGAACGAAAATTAGGACGTGAGTCTGCACATAGGAAAGCTCTTTTTCGTGCTTTAGTTACAGCCCTATTTATGCATGGCCGGATTGAAACAACTGAGATTAAAGCTAAAGAAGCAAGGTCAGTTGCTGAAAAAATGATTACTTTGGCCAAAAAAGGTGATTTAAATTCAAGACGATCTGCCGCGGGTATGATTACTGAACCTGCAGTCTTGCAGAAGTTGTTTGACGAAATCGCTGGCCGTTATAAAGAACGGAATGGCGGGTATACCCGGATTTTAAAAATTGGTCCGCGACGTGGAGATGCCGCACCGATGGTAATCTTAGAATTAGTATAATCATTCTTCTAAAGAAGAAGTTTACGGGGTCGGCTTTGGTATCAACCAGGGCAGGCCTTAATTTTTTATAAGGGTTATTGGTGTTGAATGTGGAAGATTTACCTAAAAATTTAAAAATGATAATTGCGTATGAAGGAACGGCTTATTCCGGTTTTCAAATACAAAAAAACGGGCCTACGGTTCAGGCAGAATTGAAGGCTGTAATCGAGCATATCACGGGTGAAACGGTTGATCTTCAAGGGGCCGGCCGCACCGACGCTGGAGTTCATGCCAGAGGGCAAGTTGTTCATTTTCATACTCATTCCAATCTTTCGGTTGAAAAGTTAAAAAAAGCTCTAAATTCACTTTTGCCGGCAGATATAGTAGTAAGAAATATCTGTGAAGTTTCAATGGATTTTCACGCCCGCCATTCTGCGGTTAGTAAAACTTATAGTTATTGTCTTTACAATTCCGAAGAACGGCCACTTTTTGAGCGCAATTATGTTTATCATTATAAAGCGGTTTTAAATATAACCAAAATGAAGGAAGCTGTTCCATTTTTGCTTGGGAAAAAGGATTTTAAATCATTTCAGGCAAAGGGTTCAGCAGTTTTAACTACGATTCGAGTGGTTAATTTTTGTCATTTGGAATTAAAAGGTTCTCTAATTGTTTTTACAATTAATGCTAATGGGTTCCTTTACCATATGGTAAGAAATATTATCGGGACTTTGATTTTAATTGGCAGAGAAAAAATCAATCCTTCCGAAATGGAACAAATAATTATGGGCAAAGATCGGGCCATGGCTGGCGAAACAGCGCCAGCCATGGGGCTTTGCTTGGAAGAAGTATTATATTAAGATATTAATTTTACGCCAATATTTCTTCCGGCACTCGGTCGAAGCTCGGACTGGTTTGATAAACTTTATAGTCGATTTCAGGAAAAATATTATCCCGTTCTTCCAGGCGGAGCAAATATTCGCTATCGATTCGGTTATATTTAATTTGGTCATATAAGGTATTGAACCGGTGAATGTGGTTTTTTGTTCGTTTAATTGCATAATCAACCATGGTACCGGTTTTCATAATAAAAGCCCAATCGCTGCTTTGTAACAATAATAATTCACGAGCCGCTTGATTGAGAGCCCTCTTCAATTCGCCATCAGCATTCGGAAAACTCTGAGCCAGTTCTACCATTCTATCGGCAATTTTATGCAAATGCCGATAGATCCAGTCATTACTTCCTTCAAGCCAAACTTCGTTAAATCCTTTATAGCCCCAGCT
>DNPQ01000167.1 GCA_003501335.1 Bacillota bacterium | reverse complement strand
TCATAAATACTATGAGATTAACGAACTTTTAAATGAAACTTCCAATAACGAGCAGCTTATTAATGATTATTTACGAAAAATGAAAACGGAGGACCTGATTCAGTATAAAGTCAGTGTGGAATCAGAAAAGCACTTATTCAACGAAGTGGAGCGGAATACAGACAGTTTAGATACCTATCTTCAGGTCAATGCCATAAAGAATGCGATGAACGCTTATTTTTACGAGTGCAACAAGGCCCGTGAGATGCGAATCCGGAAGGATGAGAATTATTACCTGGCTCAGAATAAAGCTATTCATATCAATGCCTATATGAAAAGCTATATTCAAAAATTGCTTTCTATAACATTGAAAGAGGGAAGATGGAACTTTACTCATAGATTAACACCCAAAATCAACAATATAAAAATGATTACTTTAGGGAGTTTACTATTAATATCTGCTCTCTGTTTCGGATTTGCCAGCATATTTTCTATTTATCTATCCAAGCCCATCCATAAGCTTGCGGATGCCGCGCTCAAAATGTCCAACGGTAACTTGGATATCAAGAAAATCGTTGTCAAGGCTAAAGATGACATTGGGATATTGGCTGATTCTTTCAATAAAATGAATATCAGCCTTAAGTTATTCGTTGAGGACTTAACTGAGAAATCTATCTTAGCGCAAAAACTTCATGAAGAGGAACTAAAAAACATCGAGATGCAGCATCTCTTGAAAGAAGTCGAGTTTCAGGCTCTCCAATCGCAGGTGAACCCCCATTTCTTATTTAATACCCTTAATGTGATTGCCCATACGGCTATGTTTGAAAATGCGGAAAAAACCAAAAAACTGATTCAGTCACTTGCCGCTCTTTTCAGATATAGCCTGGATAAAAAAAATAAAGAGACCACGCTGGAAAAAGAGTTACAAATCACGATGGAATACATCAATATTCAACAGTACCGTTTTGGTGACCGAATCAAAATAGAAATCATGTGTAATACCGCGATTGACTCAGTTTTTATTCCCCGTTTTACCCTACAGCCCTTAGTGGAGAATTCAGTTATCCATGGTTTGGAACCGAAGGGAGATGGAGGAACGCTGCGCATTAAAATTTTTAGGAAGAGTCAAAATGTTGTCATCAAAATCATTGACAACGGAGTCGGAATTGCCAGGAATGAGCTGAAAAAATTGCTAAATTATGAGGCGATTAATTCTACAGGGCAATCTACCAGTATCGGGATAGCGAATGTAATGGGACGTTTGAATTACTATTTTAATGGAGAAGCCGTCTTTAAAATAACTAGCAAAATAGGGAAGGGAACAGTAATTAGCATAGCCCTTCCTACCGGAAAAGAAGTTGTAAATCATGTATAAGCTGTTAGTAGTCGATGATGAATTAATTGAGAGAAACGCCCTTAAATATATAATAAGCCATAACTGCCGGGAAATCGGGGTTATTGAGGAAGCCGCAAATGGAAGAGAAGCTATCTCAATGGCAGTTACCTTTAAGCCGGATATCATTATCATGGATATTAAAATACCGATAGTTAACGGAATCGAGGCGTCGAGGGCGATAAAACAGTTTGCGCCGGAATGTAGAATTATTTTGTTGACAGCTTTTAATTATTTTGACTATGCCCAAGAAGCTATTCACATGGGAGTGGAGGATTTTATAGTTAAACCGGCCACAGACGAGCAATTAATCGCTGCTCTGAATAAAACTATCGATCGGATCCAGCTCACAAGGGACCAATCGGACCGGCAAATGAATAATGAAAGAAAACTGGGGCGGTTAATTCAGCATCTTGAAGCTGAACTCGTCTTGTCAATTTTGAATGGGGATATTGATGAAAAGGTAATAAGCGAGTATTTTGATATAATGAACATCACGTTTAATAAAGGGTTTGCCGCAGCTCTGCATATTCATTTTAATAAAGGCGTTATTCCGATAAGTGGGGAAGCGGATCAGGAAATGATCAAAGAGCGCTGTATGGAGAAGATGAGTACCGAAGCTGAAAAACGTGGATTTATATGTCTGGCGACTCAGTCCGGCAGCAACATTTATTTTCTGGTTATCTTTGGCCCGGTAAATGCCAATCAAAGTGAACCGGATGATATAACTAAGTTCTTACAAGAAGTATGTAAGGATTTGGGCGATTATTTTAATGTCGGGATAACGATAGGAATTGGGGAAAGTGCTACCAATCCCGGCGAACTTTATAACTCCTTTTTACAGGCCAAATCTGTAGGTAGGAGTACCGGTGATTATGGTGTGATTTATTATGAAGACATCGAACCAAAGAATCAGTCCCTCAGTTATCCTTTGGAAGAGGAAAATAAACTTTGTAATAGTATCATTGTATGTGACGAAACCACCGCTTTAATGCTTATTGATGAGATAACAGATTGGATGGGGGAGAATATCAGCGGCTTGAAAGAAATTCACTGGAAAGCATATGAGCTGCTCGTAATCATATTTAAAACTTCTGCCAGGGAATTTAAACTTTGCGAAAAGGATGCAAAAGCTTGCTTTGAAGAAATTAAACAATTGGAGTCGGTTCAAGCAATAAGAAATTATTTAAAACGAGTAGTGAAAGACATTATCAAAGAAATACAACTTCTTATTACAACGGACCGGGCAGCCGCCTCAATCGAAAATGTTTGTAAATATATAAAGCGGAATTATGTAAAGGACATAAGCCTTGGCGAAGCGGCCGGGATTGCCGGATTAAGCAACTTTTATTTCAGCAAAATTTTTAAGTATTACAAGAATATGAACTTTATTGATTATGTGGCGGAGGTCAGGATTAATGAGGCTAAAGAATTGTTAAAAAGTCCGGACATTAATATTAAGGATATTGGCGACATGGTAGGGTATAGTGATCCCAATTACTTTACCAGAGTATTCAAAAAAATAGCCGGGATTACACCGACTGAGTTCAGAAGTAAAAAGATTGCCATAGAATGAAACGATATAAAACCAATGGTATTTTATTAATGGAAAGAATCCTTAAAGGGCCGCCAGGCTCTTTTTATATTATAGACTGCAGTTTTTACAAAAAATGATATTGGAAACAAAAAAATGATATTGTAACAAAAAAGTGGTGGTTTTTAAAATTTTAATTAAAGTTTCATTACCAACAACAAAAATATCAGGTAAATAACAATTTGTTCTAGTGAATACGGCATCAGAACTCAGTATAATTATAGATGAAAATTCTTAAGGAGGAATAAGGATGTCAAAAAAATGTATTGTTTTAGTGATTGCTGTGTTATTTTTAATTAGTGTTGGCGCAGGTTTTGCAGCACCGGCTACTCAAGGCGCTCCGGCTCCAAAACCGACCGGCAATCAGATTGTGCTTAGATTATCGAATCTTGCGAGTGAAGGCTACCCGACGATCATAGGTGCGAGAGCATTTGCCCAAATCGTTGAAAAAGAAACAAAGGGCAGAGTAAAAGTTATGGTCTATCCGAATGCGGTTCTTGGACAGGAAAAAGCTGTTATGGAGCAACTTCAGTTTGGCGCGATCGACTTTGCCATTCTCAATGGTGGTTTAGTATCTACAGTTATGGACCAATTAAATGTGTTTCAGCTTCCATATATCTTTAAGAGCTATGCTCAGGCTTGGAAGGTATTCGATGGGCCAATTGGCAGCAATATACTGGCTTCGATTGATAAAAGCCAAAATTTAGAAGCATTGGGCTATTATGATTCCGGCTCAAGATGCTTTTATACCAAGAAGCCGGTGAAGTCGCTGGCCGATCTGAAGGGGCTTAAAATAAGGGTTGTGCAAAGCGCATTATTTATGGATATGGCAAAAAATCTTGAATTTTCAGCTACCCCGATGGATGTCGGTGAAATATACAGCGGTTTACAGACGGGCGTTATTGATGGCGCAGAGAATAGTATGTTATTTTATGTGTCAAACAATCATGATGAAGTTGCTAAGTATTTCTTAGAAGATAACCATATGAGGTTACCCGATGTATTTTTAGCAAGTGCAGCAACGATGAATAAGCTTTCCGTGAAAGACCGAAATATCATTAGGATGGCTGTTAAAGAATCTGAAAAAGTAGACAGAGCAGCATGGATCAATCAAGAGAAAACAGCAAAAGCTAAAGCTTTGGCAGCAGGTTGTACTGTTACGACACTTGATAGTAAAGGAATCGCTGCGTTCCAAAAAGCAACCGTTCCCATGTATAATGAAGTTTCTCAAAAATACGGCTCTATTATAAAAAAGATTCAAAATACCAAATAAAGCTGTTTATAGCAAATAATAATTAATGGTTTTGGAGTAAATAGAATGACTCCAAAACCATTAATTATAAAAAGGGGAAAAGCAATGAAAATAATAAAAATGCTCTTTATAGGCATTCATAAATTATTGGTTTATATCGGTATCATTAGTGTGGCGCTTATAGTAGCATTGGTAAGCACACAGGTGTTTTGCAGGTATGTATTAAACTTCACTTTTGGATGGATTGATGAAGTCAATTTATTCTTACTTGTCTGGGTTAGTTTTATAACAATGTATCTTGGTGTTAACCGAAATCTACATTTATCAATTGATATTCTGGTGCCTCATTTGCCAATGAAAATTCGCGAATGTGTTATTGAAAGATTGATTAAAATTGTAAATATAATATTTGGAGCAATACTCTGTTACTGCGGAATATTTCTCGCTAAAATTGCCATGTTAACGATCCTTCCGGCGTCGGGTATTCCATCTACCATCGAGTATATTTTTGTTCCAGTGGCCGGAGTAATGATTTTTTATGACAGTGTGATGGACTTGTTTGGAATTGATAAGCTTCAGAGTAATATTGAAAGTGAGCTTGTTGCAGAGGAGGAAAAAACTTTTGCCTAACATTACTGTTGCAGTAATTATTTTATTTGGTTTATTTTTTGGGATGATGCTTTTAAAAGTTTCGGTATCTTTTTCGCTTGGGATATCTGCAATGGTGACAGCCTTCTATCTGAAGGTTCCGATTCTGGTCATTGCTCAACAGATGGTAAAAGGGGTTGAAATTAATGCCCTTTTGGCTATTCCTTTTTTTATACTGGTTGGTGAAATTATGTCGCAAGGGGGTATATCGGAAAGGTTAGTTAATTTTTCCAATGTTATTTTGGGCAGACTCAGAGGCGGCCTTGCACTGGTGGATGTCCTGGCCTGCATGTTTTTTGGGGGCATTTCCGGATCGGCTATCGCTGATGTTTCTTCCGTAGGTTCAATCATGATACCCATGATGAAAAAAAAGGGATATGATGCTGATTATAGCGTCTCTGTTACCGTAACATCGGCTACTCAAGGCATTCTTGTGCCTCCCAGCCATAATATGATTCTATATTCTATCGTAGCGGGAGGCGTATCAATAGGGGCCCTGTTCCTGGCCGGAATATTACCTGCGGCTGTGCTCTGTTTAGCGGTAATGATTACAGCTTATATTATTTCAGTTAAAAGAAAGTACCCCAAGGAAGAAAAATATACTTTGAAAGAGGCATTAAAAATAACCAGGGGCGCAATACTTGGTTTGTTCACGCCCATTATTATTTTGGTTGGAGTCGTTTCCGGTATATTTACGGCTACCGAATCCGGCGCTATTGCGTGTGTTTATTCCATGATCGTAACATTTGCAATCTATCGTAAAGTTCCAGTATCGCAGCTAAAGAGTATTATTTATCGTACCTTAAAAACGATGGCAATTGTGATGACCTTAATTGCTACCGCAAATGCCTTTGGATGGGTTCTGGCATACCTTGGAGTGCCGGCGCTGATGACTAAGGCACTACTTTCAGTATCAAGCAGTAAAGTTGTAATCCTGTTACTGATAAACTTGTTGTTACTTTTTCTCGGCTGTATCATGGATATGACTCCCTTGATACTCATCATGACGCCCATTTTGCTTCCTGTGGCCACGGCTTTGGGGCTTTCTCCGGTACATTTCGGAATCATTCTGTTACTTAACCTGGCAATAGGGCTATGTACGCCACCGGTTGGCTCGGCGCTATTTGTCGGTTGTGCAATCGGGAAAATGAAAATCGGGAATGTGATGAAATCTATTTTACCATTTTATGTATCAATGTTTGTTGTACTCATGTTAGTAACATATATACCTGAAGTATCTTCATTCCTCCCAAAATTGTTTATGCTGGGTAAATAGTACTAAATTATTAAATTACGAAAATAATTTTTGCTGAGGGTTTAAGATGGAAAGCGATTGGATTCAAATTGATGGAATGAAATACCCGTTATACCGGTGCCATACTTTGTTAATCGGTTCCGGGGCTGCATCATTAAATTGCGCTTGCCATTTAGCCGAACTTGGAGTCAATGACCTGCTGATGGTCACCGAGCGATTGGGTGGGGGAACTTCTAATAATGCAGGTTCCGATAAGCAGACTTATTATAAGTTGTCGCTTTTTGGTGAAGGTCAAGATTCCGTCTATGAAATGGCCCGGACCTTGTTCGATGGTGGTTCGATGCATGGCGATATCGCTTTGGTGGAGGCCTCCCTTTCGACCCGGGAGTTTTTTCACTTGGTCCAGATCGGAGTGCCGTTCCCTTATAATCAATTTGGCGGCTATGTTGGTTTTAAAACAGATCATGATCCCAAGCAGCGGGCTACTTCGGCTGGGCCCTGGACTTCCAATCAGATGTACCAGAAATTATTGGTTCAGGTGCAACAGCGAAAGATACCTATTTTGGATGGCTTTGAAGTCATTTCGCTACTCACCGCCGTGGATGATGGAGAGCAGCGGGTCATCGGCGCTATGGCCTTGAATAAAGCCGAGCTTCATTTGGGACCGGGCGCCCTGGTGGTTTTACAAGCGGAGAATATCGTCATGGGGACTGGCGGACCGGGAGGCCTTTATCAAACTTCGGTTTATCCTGAGGGACATTTGGGAAGCACCGGAATTGCTTTGGAGGCGGGTGCGACTGCTGTTAATTTGACGGAATGGCAATATGGTCTGGCTTCCACCCAATTTCGCTGGAATGTCTCCGGCACTTATCAGCAGGTAATTCCGAGGTATATTAGTACCAATCAAGATGGGGGTGAACCCCGGGAGTTTCTGAATGACTACTTTCCGACGGGCGGAAAGCTGGGTACGGCAATTTTTCTCAAAGGATACCAATGGCCGTTTGATCCGCATAAGGTCAAAAATTGGGGTTCTTCACTCATTGATATCCTGGTATATCAGGAGAATGTAGTTAAGAAACGTAGAGTATTCATGGATTTTGGAAAAAACCCATCTTTTAAACGGCAGTCGGACAAGTTTTGCTTTGAAGAGTTAGAACCGGAAGCTTTCAAGTATCTTGAAAAATCGGGTGGGCTTTTCGGTACTCCCATTGAACGGTTGGCTAAGTTAAATCCGATGGCGATTGAACTTTATGCCCAGCACGGAATCGATCTTTATCATGAGCCGCTGGAGATTGCAGTCTGCGCTCAACATAACAATGGCGGTTTAAAAGGTAATATTTGGTGGGAGTCAAATCTACGCCATTTGTTTCCGGTTGGGGAAGTTAACGGAACCCACGGAGTATATCGCCCCGGAGGTACGGCGCTTAATTCCGGGCAGGTTGGCGGTTGTCGAGCGGCCGATTATATTGCGACTCGCTATGCCCGTTATATCATAACGGGTGAGCAATTTAGCAGACTTTCACAAAACCAAGTTGGTGCCAAGATTCGCTTAATGAATCAAGTTCTCAAGAATATCGGGGAATCCGGTCAAACTCTGATGTCTTTTCGAAAGGAGTTTCAAGAAAGAATGAGTCAAGTCGCTGCTCATATTCGTGAACCGGAAGCAATCCGGGTGGCAGTGAAAGAGGCTGAAACTCAATGGCGGCGGATTAACTCCGGGGAAGTTCAATTGAGCGACAGTTCTGAGTTGGTGGCATTTTTTCAAAACCGGCAGCTTTGCCTGACTCAACTAGCGGTTCTGAAGAGTATCGAATTTTATTTACAAAAAGGTGGCGGAAGTCGCGGCTCTTATTTGGTATTAGATCCAAATGGAGAACATATTTCCGATCAGATGGGATCTGCCTGGAATTTTCGTCTGGAAAATGAAGAGTTACGTCGCTATACTTTAGAGTGCCTTTATGGTTACGAAAAGTTTAAGCTGAGATGGGTTCCGGTGCGCCCGATTCCAGCGGATGATTTCTGGTTTGAAAATGTTTGGCGCGCTTATCTCGATAAAGAAATATATGAATAGGGGTTGGTATCGGTAAAATATTTCCAGGCGGGTTATTCGGGTCCGCCATCAGAAAATGGTATCAAGTAATTCGGGGAGCAGGATACTATCTGTTCCTCCGAAAATTTTATTTGGCAGGAAGCATAGCAGGTTTAAATGAGTGGCATCTTTATGTTTGTCAGAAGTTCATGTAAATCCAACATGATGTAGGAGTCAATTGAATTATGCAAGCATTTCTTCGGCATTCGTGGAGGAACGCCGTGAGTGTGACGACTCTATCTTAGGTCACTCAGCGTCCGGCATAGGCAACTTCGGTGTTTCCATCCCCTTACCCCACAAATTCTTCATATATTGCGCAGACGGCTTTTTTAAAATCTTGATTTTCAACGCCTACAATAATATTAATCTCACTGGAACCCTGATCAATCATTCGTACATTGATATTAGCCTTGGAGAGGGCGGTAAAGAGTTTTGCCGCCATACCCGGTGTATCAGCCATCCCCAAACCAACTGTGGCCACCAGTGCCATGTCGGGAGAGACCTCGATGGCATCGGGATTGCATTCGCGTTTGATTTCGTTCATAACCTTGTCAAGTTTTTGATTAAGCTCCGTATCGGCGATCACTAGAGAAATAGTATCGATCCCCGAGGGCATGTGTTCAAAGGAGATACCGTTCGTCTCCAGAATAGAAAGTACTCTGCGTCCAAAGCCCAATTCCATATTCATCAAGGCTTTTTCGATTGTCAGGACTGTAAACCCTTTTTTTCCGGCGATCCCGGTGATATTTCCCAATCGTTGCCGGGTTTCCTGATCGCTGACAATCAATGTTCCCGGATCATCCGGCGCGTTGGTATTTTTGATATTGACGGGAATCCCGGCCTCCCGGACCGGAAAAATCGTCTCTTCGTGGAGGACGCTGGCGCCCATATAGGCTAACTCCCGGAGTTCCCGGTAGGTGATTCGTTCGATGCTCTTGGGATTATTGACAATCCGCGGATCGGCCATCAAAAAACCGGAGACATCCGTCCAGTTTTCGTAAATGTCCGCCCCCGCGCCTCGGGCGACAATCGCGCCGGTGATATCCGAACCGCCCCGGGAGAAGGTTTTAATCTCGCCGTCCGGTAAAGAACCAAAAAAGCCGGGAATAACGGCATGTTCGTGTTTTGCCAGGCGGGTACTGATGACTTCTTGGGTCCGTTCGGGATCAAACAAACCTTTTTGATCAAAGAAGATAACCTCGGCGGGATCGATAAAATCCCATCCCAGCAGATCGGCCATGATTAAGCCGTTTAAATATTCGCCGCGGCTGGCTGCATAATCGGAAGTGGCCCCGGATGCAATCTTCCCTTTAACTACCTCCAGTTGAGGATGAAGATCAAGTTTCAGCCCCAATTCTT
The DNA here is from genome assembly GCA_003501335.1 of Bacillota bacterium. Classification (GTDB taxonomy): domain Bacteria; phylum Bacillota; class UBA4882; order UBA8346; family UBA8346; genus UBA8346. The sequence continues at coordinate 205 of DNPQ01000167.1, read as the reverse complement.
TGATGATCTCCAGATAACGGTTACCGATTAATTGAAAGACTTCCTCAAAGGCAATTCCTTGCTCTGCATGAGCATGGCATAGATAAAGCAGATCGGTGATCTTTTGATCTGCAGTATTTCGTTTTCCCGGAGCGGACGGGACAACATAGCGGCGTTCTTTGTCTGCCCTGATGATCCCTTGAACCTTCCGGAATTGGCCGGCATC
>DNPQ01000185.1 GCA_003501335.1 Bacillota bacterium | reverse complement strand
ATGTTGGGCAAAAAATAAAAAACACTTTATGATAACCTCTTTTGGGGGGGATTGAAATAAAAAGCCTAGTAATCATACCGGGACAAAAAAACATGCCCTTCATCAGGGAATGAATTTTACAGTAAAAGTATAACACGTTTTTGGAGACTTTTGGTGCCAAAAAAGTGCCGGGGTGTAAGGGTTCAAGCTGGGAGGAATGGCAAAAAATGTGCCATTGGAATTAAGGCCCTCACCTCATCTGCTTATTCACAACAGTGTCGGCGCACCTGTGCGCCGACCTCTCCCGTTATTGACGGGCGAGGGATTCATCCTGTCTATCTTTAAAAGCCCCAAATTGGTCGTCTTAATCCTAAGACATATCAGTAAAAAATTGATAGGGCGATGAGGGGAATGAGGGCGTGTAAAAATGAAAGGCATGTGAACTTGCAGTCAAAGAATGATTGCTAACAAAGAAATATTATTTATCATTTTCATAATTCGAATTTTGGAAATAATTTTTTGCTTTTTGGAGGCATGCTGTAATGCCTTCACATTTATCAACATATACACCCCAAAACAATTCTGTACTTACCTCAACAAAATTGAAAGTGAAAAAGGTTTAAATTTTCAAACCGCGATCTTCACTTAAATGTAGGAACTTCGCTCTTCAAGCGTATGGAAAGTTGTATCTAACTGCTATTTTTTTCTATAATTTTCTTGACAAAATGAGCTCATGTAACTATAGTATTAATTAGTTAGACTAATTAATTAATTCGCTTTTAACATGAGATTGATTGTTGAGGTTAATGGAATGCATTATTTACGGGGCGAAAATATGGGAGATGTCCGGAAAAATAACCGGACCCGTTTTTTAGAGATTATGTTTAAATATGGGCCTGTATCACGGTCGGAAATTAGTGAAATTTCCGGATTGACCCCTCCTACAGTTACGGCACTGGCTAATGAACTTTTAAGCGAAGGCTTGGTTGAAGAATTCGGCATTGATACCGGTAACCGGGCATTGGGACGAAAAAGAATCCAGCTTTCCTTGGTAAAGAATAGCCGATTGGTTATTGGAGTTGAAATCGGAGTAAAGCAGATCCTGGCGGGTTTGGTTAATCTAAGCGGGGAAATGCTTATTAAACGTTCTGTTATGATAACATTTAAGGAACCGGATACGGTAATCCGGCAAACCATTGACTTGATTAGAGATATAGTAAAGGAGTGCCAGGACAAAAAAGTAATCGGGATCGGTATTGGCGCTACCGGCCTAGTGGATAGTGATGCCGGGGTGGTGAGAAATTCACCGAATCTGGAATGGCGAAATATACAACTCCGTGAGCTATTGGAACGTGAAATTGCAATTCCGGTGGTGGTTGACAATAATGTCCGCTTAATGGCTTTAGGGGAAAATACTTTCTTAAATCATTGGAGCGAAGTATCCGGGCTTATTTTGATCCATGCCGGATACGGAATCGGCTGCGGAATTATTTTAAATGGACAATTATATTGCGGTAACTCCTTTAGCGCCGGAGAATTTGGACATACCGTGATTATGCCCAACGGGATTTTATGTAGCTGTGGAAAACATGGCTGCTTGGAGACATTAGCATCCGGTCGGGCAATGACTTCGGCGTACCGGCAAAAAAAATCATTGGAGGATTTGGAATATAGTAAAATTATGGAAAAATTATTGAAGAACGCGGAAAATGGGGAACAGGGTGCAGTCGATATTTTGAGTGAGGCCGGTACCTATATGGGATATGGCATTAATAACTTAATTAGTTTGTTTGCACCGGACTCAATTATTTTGCATGGTTCGCTTTTCCATTCCGAGATTTATACCACGCCCGTTATGAAGCTCATTCAAGAAAATCATTATGGAAATAGCGAGCGGATTACCATTAAACAAAGTCAGGTCGATGACGAATTGGTTATTTTAGGGGCCGGAGCGTTAGCTTTACAACGGTTTTTAATTTGTAAGATTGTTACTGGATAAGAGATCTTTTTGGAAGTTGAATTATTTAATTAAGATAAATAATTATTTCTATCGGATGCCGGAAGGGGGTGTTAGGTTCAATATTTTTATGGCTTGAAGATTGTATTGATCGGGAGTAGACGAAAAATGCAAGGGGGAATGAGAAATGAAAAGAAGTATTTTTGCAATTTGCTTGGTTTTTTGCATCATTTTTGCCTCAGCTGGTTTTGCGGCCGAGAAGAAAATCACCTTACGCTTTGCCAATTGGGGCTCTACCGAAAAAGCTACCAGTGATACATTTAAAAAAATGATCGCTGATTTTGAAGCCAAAAATCCAACGATTAAAATTGATTCGGTGTCTTTCCCATATGGCGATATCAAACAACAGGTCCTGGTTATGTCGGCCGCCGGGGATGTACTCGATGTAGTCCAGGCGGAACGCGCGATGGTTGATTCGTATATTGGATCGGGTTATGTAACTGATGTTGAGCGTTACTTCAGCAAGAGTTACTTGAATGATTTTTATCCTAATATTCTGAATGATTTAAAAAGCGGTGGAAAAATATACGGTATTCCTTGGATAGCCAGTCCCTGGGTTTTAGTTTATAATAAGGAACTGTTCACTAAGGCGGGGCTAAATCCCAATACTCCTCCACAAAATTTGACGCAACTGATGGATGATGCCGGCAAATTGTCGGGACTCAAGGATAAAGACGGCAATTCTGTTTATGGATTAGGGGAAACCACTGGCAATGTTCCAATCAGCGGTAGCTCAATCTATAGAATTATGTTGACTTTTGGCGGCGGAATCTGGAATAAAAGGGGTCAAGTTGCAATTAACACCAAGGGAAATGTTGACGCCTTCAGATATTTAAAAACCCTTTATGAAAAGAAGTACAATCCGGAAACAGCCAAATTGAAGGATCTCCGGAATTTAATGGCCATCGGCAGGCTTGGAATGTATTTTGACCAAACATGGGGCATGGGTGGTATCTATGGAATCAACCCGGCTATTAAATCTCAGCTCGGGATGGCGCCAATCCCGGCAACCTCTGTTACCAGCGGCTTGAGTGATTTGAATGCCCATGTTTTATGTATCATGAAAGATTCCAAACATAAGAAAGAAGCAGCCAAGTTTATTGAATTCATTACTTCTAAGGAAACCTTAGTTGAACTTTATAAACAATCTCCATTTTTTGCACCCCGGATGTCTATTGATAATCTTCCGGAATTTCACGATTCAATGTTAAAAGGGGCTAAAGCGGGTGTAAAACAGATTGTTCCTCTCGCTAAACAAAATCCTAATTACGAGAATGCGTATCTGGAACTGGTCAATGCGGCTCAACGGGTGACTCTTGCTGGAGAAACTCCGGAGTCGGTTGTAAAGAATTTAGATACTAAACTAAAAACAATCTTAAAATGATATTTCGTTTTTGACATCGAGGGGAGAACGTCCCCTCGATGACTGAAAAAGAAAGGTAGAATAAATGCAGACGGGTATATTGTCCGGTCGTAAGTTGAAAGATAATATGTTTATCTGTTTCACGCTATTGCCTACCCTAGTTGTGGTATTGTTCAGCTGTTTCATTCCGGTCGTTCAATCAGTTTATATGAGCTTTTTTAATTATATATTATCTAGCGTCGGTAACTATTTTTGGAATAATTTTCAGAATTACCGGGAAATTTTTACCGAAGGAGAATTATGGCCGTCGGTTGCAATAACCTTGGAATATGTGTTCATTGTAGTTGCCCTCCAACTGGCTTTAGGAATGCTGTTGGCGTTAATTTTGAATCGAAATATTATTGGAAGAAAGCTTATGCGAAGTTTGATCTTAATTCCGTGGATTTATCCTACAGTAATTACTGCTCTATTGTGGAGCTGGCTCTTTCATTCGGAATATGGAGTCATTAACTACATCTTGGTTCAAGCCCACATTCTTCAAAAACCAGTTTCGTGGCTGGGAAGTGTTGGTTTGGCCCTACCAAGTATTATTGTGACCTCCATTTGGAAACAATTGCCGCTGATGATTATTATGTTGCTGGCCGGATTGCAATCCATTCCGATTGAAATGTATGAAGCAGCTGTGATTGATGGAGCCAAGAGTTTTCAAATATTTCGTCATATTACAATGCCGTTTCTGCGCAATGTGATTCGGACCACGGTATTAATGTCAATCATTTTGAATTTTAAACAATTTCCGTTGTTTTGGATTATGACCGGTGGTGGACCGGTTAATGCTACCAGCACTCTGGCGATTTATAGTTATCGGAATGCCTTTGTAAATCTGAATTTAGGCAAAGGAGCAGCGGTCGCATCTATTTGGCTTTTAATATTGTTGTTAACCTACTTTATCTTCGATAAGGTTTTTAAAGTTAATGAGATTGAATAAGGAGTTAAGAAATCGATGAATAAGCGAGTAGGCTTTGTCGCATATCTAATATTATTTGTATTAATGGTATTGCTGCTATTTCCAGTGTATTGGATGTTTGTCACTTCACTTAAAACCAATCTGGTGATTTACCGTTATCCTCCAGAATGGTTTCCCCATACCCCAACTTTTGCCAGTTATATCAGTCTGTTTAAAAGCGGCGATTTTATTGGTTATTATCTTAATAATTTTATCGTTTCCGTTTTGACAACTGCATTAACCATAATTTTGGCGATCTTTGCCGGTTATACTTTATCCAGGTTCCGATTTAAGGGCAATAAATTTTTGATGCTTTCCCTATTATCAACTCAGATGTTTCCCGTGGTCGGGATTTTGATCGCGCTTTATTCTTTATTTAAGACATTCCATCTTTTAAATACTAGGCTGGGTCTGGTCGTGGCCTTAACAGCTATGTCGTTGCCATTTTGCATTTGGTTGATTAAGGGTTTTTTGGATGATATTCCGCTATCCTTGGAAGAAGCGGCTTCGATAGACGGTTGCGGTCGGACGGGAACGTTGGTCCGCATTGTGTTGCCCCTATCCAAACCGGGGATCTTAGCAATTGGGATTTATACTTTCTTACAAGCGTGGGATGATTTTGTGATTTGCTTGACCTTAATCACCAAAGACAGCCTTAGGACTTTATCAACTGGAATCGCTTTGAAATATTTAGGCGAATTATCCTATGACTGGGCAACGGTAATGACTATTTCGGTCATTGCAACAGTTCCTTTATTGTTACTATTTGTTTTCTTTCAACGCTATATGATTCAGGGCCTAACCGCTGGTGGAGTCAAAGGGTGAAATAACGGTAAAAAGATTGATCTGTATACATTGAAAAATAAAAAAGGGATGTTCGTCTAAATCACTAATTTCGGCGTCGAGGTATAAATTCTCCACCAAATAACGGAAAGCGACTCTGTAAGAACGGCAATTTTTTAATTAATTTCCGGGGAGGCAGCCGTCATGGCTTTAAAGACTCAACCCAATATTTTAATCTTTTTCACCGACCAGCAACGTTGGGATACGGTTGGTTGTTACGGTAATAATTTGGGTTTGACGCCCAATCTCGACCGTCTGGCCGGGGAGGGGGTCCGGTTTGAAAATGCCTTTTCCTGCCAACCGATCTGTACTCCTGCGCGTGCTTGTATCCAGACCGGTCGATTCGGAACTGAGACCGGTGTGTACCGGAACCGGATTCCTTTACCGCAAACGGAAAAAACTATTGCCCATTATTTAAAGGCTGGCGGGTACGAAACCGGTTATATTGGCAAATGGCATCTGGCAATCACCCGTGACCAACCGGTGCCCTGGAATTTGCGGGGAGGCTACGAGGAGTGGTTGGCTGCCGACGCTTTGGAATTTTCTTCGGAACCAAACGGTGGGATATTGTATGATACGGATAACTTTCCGATTCGGTTTGATAAGTACCGGGTCGATGCCCTGACAGATTTTGCTGTGGATTATTTGCGAGCCCGTAAGAGGGAGAAACCTTTCCTGCTTTATCTGTCATTTTTAGAACCCCATCATCAGAATAATTTGAATCGATTTGTGGCCCCGGACGGATATGGTAAAAGATTTGCCGATCTGCCGGCTCCTCTAGACTTAGCATCTGGCCAAGGAGACTGGGAGGAGAATATCGCGGATTATTATGGAATGTGCCGCCGAATCGACGAAAACTTTGGAAGAATTCTTGATGAGTTAGACCGCCTGGGAATGCGGGATGACACGGTGGTCATATTCACAACGGACCATGGTTGTCATTTTAAGACTAGGAATGATGAATACAAACGGTCCTGTCATGAAGCAAGCATCCGAATTCCGCTGGTAATGCAAGGCCCTGGTTTTAAAGACGGCAAAGTCCGGACAGAACTGGTGAGTCTTATCGATATCGCTCCGTCAGTTCTGGATATTGCTGGAATTCCCAGGCAGGAGCGGATGAAAGGCCATTCGGTAGTGCCGCTGGCCTCTGGTATGGCAATTGAATGGCCGGAAGCAGTTTTTATTCAGGTTAGCGAGACGGAGGTCAGTCGGGCGATTCGAACAAAACGTTGGAAGTACGGCGTAGTCGCCCCCGATCGAAACGGATGGGATGACTGTGATAGTTCGGTTTATCATGAAAAATATCTTTATGATTTGGAAACAGACCCCTATGAACAGGAAAACTTAGCAAATCGGGATGACTATCAAGAAATCCGCATTGAACTACGGAAAATTCTTCAAAAGAAGATGGCGGAAGCCGGAGAAGAGGTTCCAGAGATAAGGGCCGCCCCTTAGAATGCAATTCTGAGTGAAATGATAACTACAATGAGTTTGAAGTAAGGAGAAAAAGACCATGGCATTGGTAACAAGCAAGGAAATGATCCTGGATGCGCAGGCGCATGGCTACGCTGTTCCTGCAATTAATACCCAGGGAGGAAATTATGATATAATCCGAGCAATATGCTTTGCAGCAGCGGAATTAAAGTCTCCGGTGATGTTGGCTCATTACACATCAACCGGTAAATACTCTGGGGATGAATGGTTCGTTGAAGTTTGTCGTTATCTTGCAAAGCGAGTTCCGGTTCCGGTGGCAATCCATCTGGATCATGGCGATAGTTTTGAAACCTGCATCAGAGCGGTAAGGCTTGGTTTTACTTCCATTATGCTGGATTGTTCCACTGAACCATTGGAGGATAACATCCGTCATACCAATGAAATTATCAAAGTTTGCCGGGCTGTTGAAATTCCAGTCGAGGCCGAAGTCGGTGAGCTGGTGCGTTTGGATGCGGCCGGTGCTGCTCCGGAAAATAAGAATATTGCCAAGGTGGAAGAAGTGCAACAGTTTATCGATGCCTGTCAACCGGATATGCTAGCCATCGGCATCGGAAATGCGCATGGATTTTACAAGGGAAAGCCTGATATTAGACTGGATATTTTGGAAAAAGTGCGAAAGATAACTAATATTCCACTGGTACTTCATGGGTGTACCGGAATGCCGGATGCAACTGTAAAAGAAGCGATCCGGCTTGGAGTAGCCAAGATTAATTTTGGTACTTTGATACGGCATAAATATGTGGAGTATTTGAAGGAAGCTATTGATACCATGGACCATCAGGGCCATTCTTGGAAAATATCCCAATTTGCCGAAGGAAAATTAGAAGGCACTATCCGGGAGATCATTGGATTATCGGGTTCGGCAGATAAATACTAATGCTAGGAGTAAGCATAAGGAGCTAATGACATGGAATTGGAACGATTAAACGTAGGAATTATTACAACCGTATCTGGAAGATGGCCGTTAGAATTGCCTACTGCCAGAGATGAGGAATATTCAGCGTGGTTGATGAAGAGTTATCCAGATATTCATGTGGTGAAATCTCCCAAGATTGCTGTAAATAAAAATGATGTGGCCACCATTACTGAATATTTTAAAAAAGAGACTGTGGATTTGGTGGTGCAAGTCATCGGGGCTTTTACTGGTGATGATGTAGCAACATACTTAGGTGAAGAATTAAAAGTGCCCATTGTTATTTGGGCGCCGCATGAACCGCCGTTTGACGGAGGCCGCCTGATGGCAAATGCTCTGGTATCTGCCACCATGAACACAGCGGCATTATATCGCTTGGGTTTAAAATATCATTTTATCTATGGTGACTGTACAGATAGCCGGATTCAAGCTGAGATTACCAAATTAATCAAAGTGTATGGCGCTTTGAAAAAATTAAAAAGAACGTATCTCGGTTTATTAGGCTACCGGCCGACCGGTTTTTACAGTTCGACCTTTGACGAAACTTTAATCCGGCAAAAATTCGGGATTAAGATGGAAGAATTTGATTTAAAGGTGATTCTTGATAAAGCTGAACAAATGGATGCTTCAAAGGTTGAGGCTGATATAGCCAAAGTCAGAGCCTTGGGTCAAGTTCAAGGCATCCCCGACAGTTATCTCGAAAATCATAGCCGCTTGACTTTGGCAATTAAAGAACTCATTACAGAACAAGACTTTAACGCTTTATGTATTAAATGTTGGCCTGAACTGGGTAATTTACATTTCACACCTTGTGGAATGATTGCCCGGCTCGCCGATGAAGACTTTCTCATCGGCTGCGAAAGCGATGTGGATGCAACCTTAACCATGCTCATTCAAAAATATTTGTCGGGAAAAACTCCATTTATGTCAGATTTAATTACTATCGACGAAACCGAAAATTCGGCTTCATTCTGGCACTGCGGTCAGGCTGCAACCAAGCTAAAAAGCCCCGACAGTGATCTGATAGTGAGCAATCATCCCTTGGCAGGACAAGGTGTGGCTTTTTACGGGACTTTAAAACCGGGAAAAGTTACAGTGGCCCGGATGTCCAAGATCAACAATGAATTTAAATTATTTCTCGTTAAAGGAGAAGCCATTCCGACCCAATATGTAACCAAAGGCGTAATGGTAAAGGTTGTTTTGGAAGAACCGGTTGATAAAGTGCTCCATCGGATCGCCGAAGAAGGGGTTCCTCATCATTATAGCCTAATATGGGATGATGTAGCGGAAGAAATGAAATCGTTAGCAGGGGTGCTAGGAATTCAAGTAATCGAGATTTGATGGAGTAGGGGAAGAGGTCTATTGAAGCTTCCCAACTGGTGATATGGATGACGACAGCTACAATACAGAGTGGATTGCAGATTCTTTTATAGTTTGAGCGTTTTCCCACTCAGCGGGATCGTTGAATATGCCTCGGTTACTTCGACAGTTGGCGGTAAAAATGAAAATGCATTAACAGTAAGCAGTAACTAATAGAATCCTCTAATTTGTATCAATGAAGACTCTTTCGGGAGTCTTTATTGATACATTTTTTTATGTGCTCGTCCAGCAAACCGGCTCACACTTACCTGTAGGAATCCGAGAGGGTAAATTTAAATCCCGTTCGTTAGTCTGTCGCTGTTATACAATGGAACGAAAAAATTGTAAACTATCGATTGTAAACTATCATATGAAGCAAAATATTGTCAGATTTATAGCGGTGCTAGTATAAAAATTACCGGGAAATGTAATGAAGCAAGCCGTGGGGATAAAAGTTGGATAAAACTTATAACTTATCTTAAAAAAGTCGCCAGTTTATAATGGAGTTAAGAATTTGTAAAAGAAAGACAAATTTTTTGTTTACAGATTATGGAGGGCAAATTATGGATGAGATTATCAGTGATAAACAGACGGGCTTGACTGACGAAAAAAAGCCGCCCATCTGGAACCGAATCGACCACCGGATTATGGTCCTGATTTCATTGATGTTAGGTTTTCTGATTTGGGTACTTCTATCCCAAATTAAAGAGGTTGGATTTATTTTGGTTAGTCCGTTCAAGATATATCAAACGTTGCTTCAAGAAGGGGCAAGCGGCAGATTGTATACCAATATCTCCGTCAGCCTGTTTAGGGTTTTGGCCGGATTTGCACTTGCTTTTATTGTGGCGTTACCGGTGGCATTTTTGATGGGTTGGTATGGCCTGATTCGTTCTTTGGTAGAACCGTGGATCCAATTTTTTCGAACGATTCCTCCGATTGCGTTAATTCCTTTAATCATTGTGGCCATGGGCATCGGTGAGAAAGCTAAAATAACGGTCATATTTATTTGTACTTTCCTCGTCATGGTGATTACAATTTATCAAGGAGTTTGTAACGTTGATAACACTTTGATAAAAGCCGCCAGAGTGCTTGGAGCTAATGATCGTAACATTTTTTTTAATATCATTGTTCCGGCTTCGACCCCCTATATTTTGGTTGCGCTGCGTCTTGGCCTTAGTACCGCTATGACGACATTAGTGGCGGCGGAATTGACCGGGGCCACCAAAGGGCTTGGTAATATGATCATGGAAGCCGGTCAATACTTCCGAATGGATCTTGTAATATTAGGAATCCTCATCATCGGAGTCATCGGCTTTACCCTTGACAAAATTTTATTGTTTTTAGAGAAAAAACTGACCGGATGGCAAGATGTGGGGAGGTCTTAAAATGACAAATATTCAAGAACCTAAAATCTGTATTGAAAATGTGAGCAAGATTTTTAATGGCCGCAATGGTCAAACCAAAGCCCTGGATGATGTGAGACTGGAGATTAAAGAAAATGAGTTTGTCTCGGTCATCGGGCCAAGTGGTTGCGGAAAGTCAACTCTGTTAAATATCGTGGCTGGCCTGGAGCATCCGTCTTCCGGCTCGGTCAAAGTAGATGGTAAAACCGTAACCGGTCCGGGACAAGAACGGGGGGTCGTCTTCCAACAATATGCCCTGTTTCCCTGGGAGACTGTGATTAAGAATGTTGAATTTGGTTTAAAGCTGAAAAAAATCGCTAAGGAAGAGCGCCGGCAAATTGCCATCAAATATTTGGACTTGGTTGGCTTGAAAGACTTTTTGGATGCTTACCCTAAAGAATTATCGGGGGGTATGAAGCAAAGGGTTGCTATTGCCCGGGCTTATGCCATCCAACCGGAAGTGTTATTGATGGATGAACCTTTTGGGGCTTTAGATGCGCAGACTAGAGCGCAACTCCAGGAGGATCTTCTCCACACCTGGGAAAATGAACAAAAGACTTGCTTTTTTATTACCCACGATGTGGAGGAAGCGGTCATTCTATCCCAAAAAATTGTGATTATGAGTGCCCGTCCGGGGAGGATTAAAGAGATCATCAATGTGGACATCCCTTATCCGAGGGATCAGGCTATCAAAGTCACTCCCCGCTTCAATGAAATCAAGAACTATATCTGGAATAACGTCTATCAAGAGTATTTAGCGGTAAGGAAATAATATCATCTTCTATACCAAGTCATACATACCGAAAGGTAAGTATAAATAAAAAAATATTGGGGAGGGGAAAAAATGGTAAGTAGAAACTCAAGAAAAGGCAAGATATTTATGGGGTTGACCTTGGCGGTGGCACTGGTTGTTGCTTTAAGCGGTGGTGTAATCGCTAAGCAGAATCTGGTTACGGTGAATGTGGCATACCAGCCGAATATGAACGGCGCTTCCGTGCTGGCGATTGGCATGGAAAAAAAGTTCTTCGAAGAATATGGTATCAAAGTAAACTCGATTAGCTTTTTGAGCGGTCCGCCGGAATTGCAAGCCATGGCTGCCGGTGATGTAGATCTGGGATATATTGGGCCCGGCGCCACTTTCTTGGCTGCTCAAGGTTTAGCCAAAATCTTAACGATTGATAATATTAGTTTTAGTGATTCGATACTGGTTGCTAAAAAATCCGGTATCAAAAAAGTAAAGGATTTAAAGGGAAAGGTTGTGGCCACACCGAAGGGTACTACCGGAGAACAGCTGTTATTATTGACTTTGGAACGCAATAATGTCAATGCGGCTGATGTCAGTATCGTCAATATGGACGTGGCCGGTGCCGTGGCCGCTTTTGTAGCCGGTAAAGTCGACGCGGTGGCAATTTGGTCTCCTTATACCGTTGAGATCGAAAAGCAGTTAGGTAAAGAGAATGTTGTATCATTGGCAAGCTATAAGGATTTCCCGGACAAGGCCTCTCCGGCCAGTTATTTGGTGCGGCCGGATTTCTTGCAGAAAAATCCGGATGTAGTGGTTCGTTTCTTAAAAGGTTGGATTAAAGCCAATGATTACCGGAAAAGGAATATGACAAGCGCAATTCAGTATACCGGTAAGTTGTTGGTTCAGGTTCAGGCTGATCAATTAGCGCAAATGGCGTCCATCACTCAATTCTATTCTTCAAAAGACCTCAACCGGATGTTGCAAGATGGCTCAGTCTATAAAATGTATGATAATTTAATCAAAGCTTTTGTAAAAAATGGGCAGCTTCAACAGTATGTGGATCCGAAAAATTTTGTGGATCCGGCTCCGTTTAATAAAGCACTAAAATAAAAACATTTAAATGACCCGGGGTTGTTCATAACCCTGGGTCATTTAAATGGTAGTAAAACAGAAATTTTGGTATCAAACATAATGTCAATCAAATTGCTGATGAAGTCGATTGATTTTAGAATATATATCCGATCTTTAATTCGTTAATCAGTTTAATGATTTCTTTGGTTCTTTTTTTATTGAACTTTTTAAGAATGATATTAATCTGTGATTTAATGGTGGTTTCCTCCACACTTCTTTGTTTGGCGATGGCGGAAATCTTTAAGCCTTGCAATAAGAGCCGGAGAATTTCCCGTTCCGAAGTGGTTAACTGCCCGACTAGATTCATAACTTGAATGATTTGGTTTTCATTTTGGCGGATTCTGGAAAACTCCTGGCGGATTTTTGAGGCCACTTCAGGACGTATGGCTGAGTTTCCTCTATAAGCCGCCCGGATGCCCGAGATTATTTCGTTGTTTGGTAAAGTTTTAAGAATATAATCGACGGCTCCGGCATCAAACGCTTCAAAAACTGTTTCGTCATCCTCATGAATTGTCAGAAAGACGATCCGAATCTCCGGGTGGCGTGAGCGAATCTCTTTGGCCGCAATAATACCGTCATTTTTTATTTCCATCTCGATATCCATTAAAACAACATCAGCGCCGAGATTATCAGCCAATGACACCGCGTCTTTTCCGTTGGAGGCTTCCCCTACTAAAAAAAAGTCCGGTTCGTTTTCGATCAGTTCACAAAAGTGCTGACGTAAAATGGGGAGATCTTCGGCGATAATAATTCGAATCGGATTATCCATGGATTCCGCTCCTTAATAGTCATCAACCCGGTATACCGGTAATAAGATTTTAAAAACAGTACCGGCGCCAACCTCACTATCGACATAAATATAACCAAAATGTTCCTTGATCACTTGTTTGGTATAAGAGAGACCGACACCCCAGTTTTTGTTGGTGTTTTTGTTGGTATAAAACGGGTCGAAGATATTATTAATTTGGCCTTTGGGAATACCACAACCATTATCCCTAATTTTTATAATGCACCAATTTTCTTCAGAATTGCAATCAAGTTTGACTGTGCCGCCAGTTTGCTCATGAATAGCTTCAAAAGCGTTAATTATGATATTGGATAATGCTTCGGTCAAATGATTGGAATCTGCCAAGATCGACCAATTGGCCTCGTTAAAGTTGTATTCCAGCGAAATATTGGCCGGAACGGTTTTGAATTTATCCAGGGTTTGTTGAAGAATGGTTCGGACAGGGGTTGGTTCTAGTTTGAGAATCAAGCCCTTGAATGGTTTGTATAATTGATCGAGCCGATTGAGCGTATAATTGACGATATCTGAGATATTGTCGATATTTTGCCGAATTTGAGCAGCCGCATCCGGCGAAGTGAAAGTTTCATTTTGGATTTGATTTGTTGTTTTATCCAAAAGCAATTTAGCCATAATCAATTGATTTTTAATCGCATGGGTAAATACTCTGGCGCCGGTATTGGCAATCTTAAATTTCCGCTCTAATTGCAAGTCGGCTTTTCCAAGCTTATTTTCCACCTCGGTATATTTCCAAATCGACAAAATGCTGACCAATGAGGTTAGCCCGGTGAAAATGACTCCAATATACCATTCCCACAATGAAAGAGGCGGGTTGTAGTTGCTAAAATCAGAATATAAAAAATAATAAGTACGGACATCCGTTACTTGCAGCGGCCCCATAAAACCCAGATAGCAATAGAATAAAGTCAGAACTAAAATACCAGGGTAAAAATTCTTCAGTTTATTTTTAACCAACGGGATTGTAATTTGTTGGTACCCTTTGACCATCAGAAACAAGGCGATAAGAACTGATGTTATAAACCAGGCGCGAGTTGCCAGACTGATGATGAAGATATATTTTCTTTCTAGAAAACCAAAGAAGTTTTTGTAGATATAGGGGTCATAAACCAAGACATTTAAAATCGGGAAAATACTGTTTATTAAGTATAAATTCCATTTTTTTTGGGTTTTTTTCTTATAATTGAGTGAAATAGCGAAACCAACCAAGCTGAATACAAAAAGCGATCTCCCGGCACTGATCATTCTGCTGATAAGGTCGATGGAAATCGGGAATTCTAATAAAAAACGCCGTATCGAGTCTGTCAAAAAAAGAATTAAATTAACTTTATAATAAAAGCCGCCGTATTTTGAAATAAATAGAATCAGCCCGGACATACTGAAGCCCCAACCCAATAAAATCAAGGACATCCAATAGGCAGCCGGATTTCTCGCTTTTGATATAAACAAGATAATTGCGGCAACCATGATAA
>DNPQ01000267.1 GCA_003501335.1 Bacillota bacterium | reverse complement strand
CTCTCTGACAGATCAGTTGCCTTACGTAAGCGTAGCGTACCAAAGAATGTTTTTAATTAGTACGGCTCTTTGTGTCTAAAGTGTTTATAAAAATCAAAAAGAGGTGAAGATATCTTATGAAAAAAGACAATCCATTGTTAGAAGTTGATGAAGTAAAAATAACGATAATCATGGATAATACAATCGACCTATTTATGACAGGTAATGAAATTGTCCATCGATTTGATAGTTCTAAATCCCCACTTAGTGCAGATGATGGCTTCTCAACACTTATAGCGGAACATGGTTTTTCAGCGATGATCCAGGTTAAACGGGGAAATAAACAAGCAACGGTATTATTGGATGCCGGGATGAGTCCGAGCGGCATCTTACATAACATGAGCGCCTTGGGGATTAACCCAAACGATATCCAAGCGATTGTAATCAGTCATGGTCACGTTGATCATACGATGGGGTTACCGAATCTGATCGAGAAGTTAGGCCCACATCAAGTACCTCTTATAGTTCATCCCGACGCTTTTTTAGACAGAAAATTGATAATGCCAGGTGGATATGAAGTGAATGTTTCGGCCCCCCAATTAACCGCTTTGCAACAGGAGAAAATTGCTTTTGTTAAAAAGGCCGATCCAACCCTGCTAGTTGATAACATGATGCTCGTTTCCGGCGAAATTGCCCGAACTACGGATTTTGAAACAGGATTTCCTGTCCACTATACAAAACGGAACGGCCAATGGGAAAATGATCCGTTAATAATGGACGATCAGAGCATTATTGTAAATGTCCGGGGAAAGGGACTGGTTGTAATTACTGGATGTTGTCATTCCGGAATTATCAATACCATTCGCTATGCTCAAACTCTGACGAATTACCAACAAGTATATGCAGTATTAGGTGGTTTTCACTTAACGGGTGGGATTTTTGAAAAAATTATTCCTGTAACAATTGATGAATTGCAAAAAATTCGTCCAACCTATTTGATGCCGGGTCACTGCACCGGTTGGTCTGCTATCCACCAGATTGCCCAGGCAATGCCTAAAGCATTTATACCGAACAATGTTGGTACTACATTAGTATTCTAAAAAAAACGGAGGAACAAATTATGGCTAGAATAGCAATCATGAGTTGTAGCAATGTAAAGAATGAATTTAGTTGTCCAGCGGTAGGCTGTTTCAAATCATTCAATGATCGCAAGGGAATGTTTGAGTGTTATAAGGATGATCAAGAATCGCAAATCGTAGGGTTCAGCACTTGCGCCGGTTGCCCAACACTTTATGCTCCGGAAAAGATTTTAAGTAAAGTAAAGCCCCTGGTCGAAATCAGTAAAGCGGATACCATTCATTTTTCAAGCTGCATGGTTAAACTTTGTCCATTCGTCCAAAAGTACAAAAGTGTAATTAATGCAACGTACCCCAATGTGGAATTAGTGATGGGTACGGATGAAGCTACGCCGCTGGAGGCGATGAAGATAATGTTAAAAAACCTGCTTACTGATAACAGCCATGGTATTACCGAAGAATTTAAAAGAAATATGCCATCGGATTAAGAAACATAAGGCTGGGGATATGGCGAAGTCCGGATATCTGATATCTATATTTACATAACGGAAATTGGAAAGAAGGCAGATCATTCCCGAGGAATGGGTGCAAAGAATCCACCCGAAACAGTTATCGTCCGCGACGGAATATGGTTTTTTGTGGTGGCCCATTTCTAGCGATTACCAGGCCCAAGGTTGGGGTGGCCGGTATATCATTGTCAATCCAAAGTTCAATATTGAACTTTGGATTGACATGGTCATCGTTTTTACAGCGGCTAATTTTAATAAACCGTTACGGTATCTTCAATCTTTTATCTATCCTGTATCTATCCTGCGGTTAGCTTAGAAGTTCTTTAAATAAATGGCGACGAATTAATCCGGGCGATTCGATTTATGGTTTCAGCCGAATACGAAAATTTTACTTTGATGGGGTGAAGAAATTCAAATGGCTCACCCCCCATAAGCCCTTACAAACGCCCTGGCATAAGCCTCGGCGTTTTTTAAATGATATAACTGTATTTTAATCAGTTTTTTCGATAAAGATATTCATCAATGTACACACAATATATACTAGCTACTCATTGCTTATTGAATTATTTATTGAATTAGTTAAAGGATAAGAAAGAAGTTGAAAAATAATGTAGGTTAATATATAATTATGTTAATAGTTTATATGATTAATATTTTCGATTGGGATTTATGAACGATGGCAATCAAAGATTTAGTTTCAGTGTTGTGAACCAGAAAAATAATATCAATTGTAAGGCTTAAAGATTATATTATAGTCAAAAACAAAAAATCGATTGAAGGAGGAAGTACAATGGATGCCTTGGAACTAGCAATGAAAATAGAGCAAGATGGTGAGAACTTTTACCGCGGATTGGCTGAAAAAGCAACCAACTCCGGCTTCCGGGAGATCTTTATTCAATTGGCCGATGATGAAGTCAAGCATTATCAGTCATTTAAAAGCATGCAACAATCGCCGGAATCATTCAAAACAACTGCAATTTTGAAATATGCCGGTAATATCTTCAAACAGATGATTGCCAGGGATGACTTGAAAAATTTGGATGCTTCCCAATTGGAATTATATCAGAAAGCCATGGAACTTGAGAGAAAGAGTCAAGCTTTTTATCTGGCGCATGCAGTTGGCGATGAGGATAAAAATCAAAGCCAATTATTTCAAAAGATTGCCGCTGAAGAAGAAAAACATTACTTTTTGCTCCACAATATTTACGAATTGGTTTTGCGGCCCCAGACCTGGGTTGAAAACGGGGAATTCGTTCATTTGGAGGAGTATTGAGCCGACAAAATATCGTTTAAAATGAATGCTTTTTATAGCAATGATTCGCAAAGAGAGGATGCGATAATTATCATGGACGATACTATGGCTGAATTGACCCACCAGGCCGCCAATTTTATTTAGTATGAAGAGTGAATCCATCGCCCGTCTGCTTTATAAATACAATCTTGAAAGATCAATTTTTTTGTTATAAAATATGGTACAATTATAATATCAAGCTATTGATAGAATCAAGCTGAAGTTTCAAGGAGGATTAATCATTGCATTGTGTACAAGAAGTTACATCGCAAATATATTGGGTAGGCGGCAATGACCGGAGACTGGAACGGTTTGAAAACATGTTTCCTTTACCCAACGGGGTTGCTTATAATTCTTATTTAATCACCGATGAAAAAACCGCACTCATGGATACGGTGGATTCCGCCATCAGTGCGCGGTTTTTGGAAAATATAACCCATGGATTAAATGGACGTCCGCTTGATTACTTAGTAGTTAACCACGTCGAGCCGGATCATTGCGCCAATATTGAGGAATTGGTCCGGCGCTATCCGGAGGTCAAAATCGTCGGCAACAAAAAAACCTTGCAATTTATCACCCAATTTTATCAATCCCCGCTCCAGAAAAACTTTTTCACCGTAGAGGAAGGGGATCAAATCAATCTGGGCCGGCATATTCTTCAATTCTTTTTCGCGCCCATGGTTCATTGGCCGGAAGTTATGTTTACTTACGAGCAAACAGAGGGAATTCTTTTTTCAGCGGATGCCTTCGGCACCTTCGGCGCCTTATCCGGAAACTTGTTCAGTGATCAGACTGACTTTGAAGCTTTTTTCCTGGATGAGGCCCGGCGCTATTATACCAATATTGTGGGTAAATATGGCATGCAAGTGCAAGCGGCGTTGCACAAATTGAACGGGGTCGACATCCGGATGATATGCCCGTTGCACGGACCGGTTTGGCGTTCCAATTTACCCTATATTTTCGATAAATATGATCATTGGAGCAAGTATCTTCCGGAAAAAAGCGGAGTGGTGCTTGTATATGCCTCAATGTATGGTAACACGGAAAACGTCATGAACCGGCTGGCAACTAAGCTATCCCAAAGGGGAGTTTCCGACATACGGATGCATGATGTATCCAAGACCCATCCTTCCTATATCATTGCGGATGCTTGGAAATACAGCCATCTGGTGTTCGGTTCACCCACCTACAATATGGGTTTGTATTATTCGATGGAGAACCTGCTGCGGGAGATGGCCGGTTTACAGTTGCAAAACCGGAAAGTAGCGCTGATTGGTAATTTTACTTGGGCTCCGTCCGTAGCGGTTAAAGCGATGCGGGGTTTAGTGGAAGGAATGAAAAACATGGAGATCATCGCCCCGCCTTTTGAGATCAATTCGGCAATGAAAGCCGAGCAAGAACCGGTTTTGGATCAACTGGCCGATGCGATTGGCTCATCCGTTAAGAAGTAAAGGATGGTGTTTGAATCTTTTACAAACTATGCCCGGAATTGACGCAGTTGGCGGTTTTTGAAATGGTGTTTTATAGACTGTTTCCGATTTTTTGGAAGCAGTTTTTATTTAATGATGTCAATATTTTAGTAGCTGCATTCGCGATACGCAAGATTGGGCGGCTGGATTTGACGCTGAGGGATTTTTAATCTGCCCTCCTAATACGGATAAAGCCGAAGCGACCGAAATCGCTGAAAGAATGCGAGCCAAATGTAAATGGTTTTTCCACGATAAATTTTTGAATTAACGGTGAAACCGGAAACCGCTGGAACTGCAGAAATGGGTTCCGGGTGACAGAAACGATTGCTCCGCGTATCGGGAAGATTTCCCCAAGCCACGGATCGATTCTCCGAACG
>DNPQ01000324.1 GCA_003501335.1 Bacillota bacterium | reverse complement strand
TTCCTTCGGCTTTGGGTGCTTTCTCCTCCTCTACAACATCGGGTTCGGACTCCTCAGGAATCTTCGGCTGGGGCTCTACAATTTCAATAAAATTATTTTCATTATATGTAGGACTTTCTTTGGCTGCCGACTCTAAAACATTACCATCACGTCCAGCCATGACTTGGTCGGGTTCATTATAATTCAAACGTTCCATAACATCACTGGGAAGCTTTTGATCATGTTGAATCTGAATTAAAGAATCAACCTGTCCGGCAAAATCCCCCCAGGATTCAACCGGTGAGAGAACCATTGAAATCTTACCCGGATCAACCGAAGGCATTCCATTTTGGCGCCCCCAGACCCATCGCTTTTGAGTCCCCAATTCTTTCCAAGCTTTGGTCAAACACCTTTCTTTTCTCCCCAACTCCTTAGCCTCCCCTTTTAGATCTTTCCGGTTTAAAATCTCCTCCGTTGCACCCGCACTCAGCAGATCAATCACCTTTTTAGGGTATTTTAATAATGCAAACAATGCCACCTGCTCTTCCGGCCAAAAAGGCTGAATCCTTGCATATTCATTGAGTAAAAACAATATCCATTCCGGCTCCCACCAAGCCACATCATTAATTAAAGAGGCGACATCTACGATCCGCGGTTGAAATGCCAGACCCTCCCAATTTAACAAATAGTAATCATTACTGAGCCAGACAATATTTTGAACGAGTAAATTGCCATGCCCCAATACCCCTGAATGTTGATGATGCTCTAATAATGAAGACAACCCTGATTTTTTCCAGCTGTCGAGGCTTTGACTTAATGCTTCTATAGCACTTTTCCTTAGATCATCGATATCTTTACGTAGTTTTTCGTGTTCAAAATCATTTTTAAATTGATCCAATTTATGGAGGGCGTTTTCCCATTCAAAATCGATACTTTGCCAATGATCCCTAACAATTTCAATACCCCGGTTTTCGAAATAATCTTTGCCGCAGTTATAAAGTTCTGTTGTAATTTCAGCAATTCTTGATAAGGAAGCCGGATCTTCCGGTCGAAAATATTCCTTTGCTAAAAGCCAGGGCTGAATCAGATAACAAAAGGAATGCTCTTCCCAAATAATTGTTTTCTGCCAGGGTACTGCCCAATTTCGAAAAGAGCGCTCATTTAAATATTCCAAAATCCGGCGCAACCATTTCAGTTCCTGCTTGCTGTACTTTTTAAATCCAAGCCGGAACCATCCCTCGATGGTCCCGACATAAGCGGCCTCCCGATCACAAAAATAGCGTCTGGGTTTTAAGCCCAACCGCTGAAAAATCGGCAGACACTTTTGATATTCCTCAGTCTGAAGATTCATCATTTCATCGCCAGATGCTTCAACATAACGTTGATGTTTCAAAATAACCCCCCCGAAATCAAAATTAGGGAATGGAAGCCCCACGAGCGAAATATTTTTTAAAAGCACCTCTCATATTTTTGTTTCATAAAATATCCTATGCCTAAGTCTGTATATAAATGATAAACAGACACTATCATAGGCATTAGGAATCCGGTAAGGGAGGCACAAGCTTGGAGATCCGCAGCAGGGCCCCTCTACGTATTAGTTTCGCTGGTGGCGGTACGGACATTGAACCTTATCTTTCTGAAAAAGGAGGCGTGGTCCTTAGTACTACAATTAATCGTTACAGTTATGGCACTTTAATTCCAAGAACCGATCAGGAGATTCAAGTTGAATCCCTTGATGTGGAAATGTTTGCCAAATTTTTAGCCTCACAGAAACTAGATTTCAACGGCCAAATGGATTTGGTTAAAGCCGTGCTTCGCAAGTTTGAAGGTTGGAAACAAGGTTTTTCATTATTTTTACATAGTGATGCCCCTCCGGGAAGCGGACTGGGGTCCTCTTCAACCATGGTTGTTGCTTTGCTTGGATTATTCCGGCAATGGTTGAATCTTACCTGGAGTAATTACGATCTGGCTGCTCTGGCTTATGAAATAGAACGGGTTGACTTGGGAATCCGCGGCGGCAAGCAGGATCAATATGCAGCTGTTTTTGGGGGGTTTAACTTTATTGAATTTTATCATGACGGAACGATAGTCAATCCCCTCCGGGTATCACCCGTCGTCATCAATGAACTTGAGTACCATTTATTACTGGTTTATACAGGCCGGACTCGGCTATCAGCCAATATTATTGCGAGTCAAGTCGACGGTTATTTAAAAAAAAGAGAAAGTTCCTTGCATGCCCTGGATGAATTAAAAGCAATTACCATTGCTATGAAAAACGCCCTTTTACAAGGACGTTTAAACCAATTTGGCGAGTACCTGCACCAGGCTTGGATGGAAAAAAAGCAACTGGCCGGAGCCATTACCAATGAAAAAATCGACACTCTTTACCATTTGGCGATGAAACGCGGCGCTTTAGGCGGAAAAATTCTCGGGGCTGGGGGGGGAGGGTATTTATTGCTATATTGTCCATACAACCGAAAGCACCTGATCGCCGCCGATCTGGAAAAATTAGGCGCTCAAATTACCCCTTTTAATTTTGAAAATCAAGGTCTCACCACCTGGCGGGTCCAATAATAGCATTTCAATAATTGAAGTACTCAATGGTAACCTATTTTGCCGATTGCCGGCATAAA
>DNPQ01000446.1 GCA_003501335.1 Bacillota bacterium | reverse complement strand
ACATGATAATTGGTCATAATATGGCCAAGCTCATCGATGATAATTCCGGAACCCTCGATTTGGGTTTGACGGCTGAGAAATTGATTCAAAGGGGCAACGACCGTCATGCGGATACCTACAATACAGGGCCCGGTCTTTTTAGCGATCTGGGTTACCAGCGAAGGGGCACTGGTAACCCCGGCCTTTAAGAAGTTTTGGTTCTCCTTGGGAAAAAAGCCGGTATAGACAATACTGCCGATAAAACCGCTCATTAAAGAAGCGATGAGGACGAGGATGATTACCAATTTAAAGTCAAACTTGTGAGTTAAAACGCGCTGCCAAAAACTTTGCCGCTGATCATCATTTATCATTGTCGATCAGGTTCCTCCCTACTATAAACATAGAAATTGCAAGTAGCTTTCCCCGATCGACATGAATTTATAAAGAGCGGCTGCCCTTAGTCTTCTGAAAACCATTCAAAAGACTTCACTGGCTATACCTAATGAAGCAGAAGCGATATTCTCCGAAGATTCTTTGGCGGCTTTTTTAAGCTGAGAAAGCATCCGGCTTACCTCTTCCGCCGAAAAACTGCGCGCACCGCCGAAAATTTCCAAAATTGCGGCGCTGGCCGACATTAAAGGAAACTTGCGGGTTTTGCCATAACGGTCCTTGGCCACGAAAAAACCTTTGGCAAGTTCATCTTCACTGTGAAAAATCCGGACTGTATAAGCAAATTGACTGACGACTTTCCGGACCCGTTGTAATTCTTCTTCTAAACAAGGCTTTTCACATTTCAGGCCGATAAAAAAATCGTCTCCCCCGATATGCCCGATAAAAGCGCCCCCGGAATGATAGACATTCTTCAAAATATCGGCAAATATTTTAATGACCTGATCTCCTTTGCTGAATCCCCATTTATCATTGAAGGGCTTAAAATGATTAAAATCAAAATAGACCAGGTAATAACAATTTCCCCGGCTCACCAATAAATCGGAAATATACTGGTTGATCAAGATGTTACCCGGCAGCTTGGTAAGGGGATTGATTTCCCGGGCCAGCGCGAGGTTTTTTTCATTGATAATATTCAATAAGGACTTGGCGGTTAAGAACCCGAAATAGCCTTGGCCTTTGGTGATAATGACCCCCTCGGAATCAGGGTTGTTCAAATAAATCTCCAATATCTTTTCCTGGGGCGTATGGATGTCGATGATGGGGCACTTGCTGATAAACCGCACCAAGGAAGTGGTCACGGATTTATTGCAAAGCAAGTCCTTCCCATAGGGTGAATACACATATTTTTTGATGTTTTTCTCATGAATAATTCCTAAAGGTATTCCGGTTTTATCAATCACCGGAAAAAAATCAAATTGTAAATTTTTATGAAATTTCTCAAATAAAATGCGAATATCATCGTTCACATAAATTGTATCGAGCTTTATGATTTCCCGGGATATTAATTCCACATCCCGTGAAGATAAACTGACACTATCAATTTCAGATTGAATAATTTGGGGGTGGATATAGGAAAGCTCATCAATGTTACAAACGGGTTTTTGAATCAAGTAACCTTGGATCAGATCAAAACCGATTTTCTGGCAGGTTGCCAATTCTTCAGGAGTCTCAATCCCCTCGGCGATAACCAGTACCCCAAGGAGCTTGGCCATATTCACGATATTGGCGCAAAAAGTCTTTTTGCGTAAATCCTTATCGATATTCTGGATTAAAAAGCGGTCAAACTTAAGAACATCCGGATCGGCATGGTAAAATAATTCGAAGCTGGAAAAACCGGCCCCAAAATCATCCAAAGCCAGTTTGAAACCGCGTTCCTTAAATACGGACAACAAATTCCTAAAGGCTTCGTTCTGTTCGACCCGATATCTTTCATTCAGTTCAAAACAAATTGTTTCATGGGTAAGATGGAGGAAATCGATAATTTCTTCGGTGGCCCCGAACCGGTGGTCCGGCATTTCAAGCATTCGGGCATCATAATTGTAATAAAGCTTGATTTTTTGGCAAAACTCAATTTGGCTAAATTTATAAAAGGCAATTTTCCGTAATTCCAAGTCCAAAGCAAAAAGAACTTTATCCTGATAAGCCTGGTCAAAGAAATCTTCAATCGACTCAAATCCCGCCTGTTCTACATTACGGATCAAAGCCTCAACAGCAAAGGTGACTCCCGTGAGTGAATTGGTAATCGGCTGAAATGCATAATCAATTTTTCCTACAGCGCGAAGCCATTTATCAGGAAGCATTTCATTCCCTTCTTTATTGAATCCTAATTGTATCCCCCTTAGAATTAATTCAAAAATACCATGACGTGATTAATCTTCTATTAACGAATGATGAATTTCAGCGAAACATTTTGCTTGGCCCGGCGCTATCATTTATTCTCTTTTTATTCGGCTCTTAATCTTTTTTTAAAAAATTATTGATATTGTTTCTTTAACATAGTAGGTGATACAAGACAACTTTGATTCACTGCAATATGACTTCTTTTTGGATAACGTCTTCAATTAAGGGCATTTGGAGAAAAAATGGACAGCGATTCCCAAGCAAAATCCCCTATAAGCGCGAGTACCCTGACGGACGAAAATGTTCCTTCACTGGACCAGCGAAGTTTATATTTCAACCGTGAATTAAGTTGGTTGCAATTTAACAGGCGGGTTTTGGAAGAAGCTCAAAATGAAAGCAATCCCCTCCTGGAAAGGGTCAAGTTTTTAGCTATCTTCGCCAACAATTTGGATGAGTTTTTTATGATCCGCGTTTCAGGGCTGTTAAAGCAGACCGAAGCCGGCGCTTTCAACGGCTCTCCGGATGGGATGGCGCCCGCTGATCAATTGCTGATGATCCGGCGGGAGCTCCTTATCCAGCTGGCCGAAGAAGACAGATGCTGGCAACAGGGTTTATTACCCCAATTACGAATGGCCGGTATCCGAATCCTGCCTTATAAAGAACTAAACCGCAAACAGCGCCTTCTCCTCAAACACCATTTTGAGCTGGAAATTTTTCCCACCCTCACGCCGCTGGCTTTTGATCCGGGGCATCCTTTTCCCCATATCTCCAATCTTAGTTTAAACCTGGCCATTATCATTCACGATCCGGAGCATGGCGAAGGGTTTGCCCGCTTAAAGATACCGGATTCAACCCCCCGCCTGATAACAGTTCACGGCGAAGAACCCGGGGATCTTGATTATAAAAAACATCCCGTGAATGATTTTGTGTTCATTGAAGATGTGATTACGGCTAATTTGGATATGCTTTTTCAAAGTATTGAAGTCAAGGCCGCCTATGCTTTCAGGATTACCCGCAATGCCGACTTCGAAATCGAGGAGGATGAAGCCTCCGATCTTCTTGCCAGCATCCAGGAAAGTGTCGGAATGCGCCGCTTTGGCCTGGCGATCCGCCTAGAAGTCGACAAAACCATGCCCAAGACCATGCGGGAACTGTTAATGAATAACCTTCATCTGGAACCGGGTCAAGTCTATACTATCCATAAACCGATCGGGATGGCCAGCTTTCTCGAATTAACCAAAATTGAACGGCCCGACTTAAAATATCCCCCACTCCGTCCTGCCGCCGGTTCGCTGAACCACGGCAAGAATATTTTTGCCGTGATCCGGAACCATGATCTCATGCTTTATCATCCTTATGACAGTTTCGCGCCGGTGGTTGATTTTCTGTCGGAAGCCGCCCGCGATCCGAATGTACTGGCTATCAAACAAACTTTATACCGGGTCGGCGCAAACTCTCCGATTGTCCAAGCCCTGATGGAGGCCAGGGAAAACGGTAAACAAGTTGCAGCCTTGGTTGAATTAAAAGCCCGTTTTGATGAAGAAAACAATATCGGTTGGGCTCAGGCCCTTGAACGGGCCGGCGTCCATGTTGTTTATGGCTTGCTCGGCCTCAAAACCCATGCCAAGATTTGTCTAGTGATCCGCCGTGAATCGAGCGGTCTCAACCGTTATATCCATTTAAGCACCGGTAATTATAATGTAGTGACCAGCCGCATTTACTCGGATTTTAGCTATTTTACCTGTGACCCGCTGATCGGAGCCGACATTTCCGACCTTTTCAATGCCCTGACCGGTTATTCCAGAAAAACGGAATATCATAAAATTTGGGTGGCTCCCGGCATGATCCGCCAGCGGTTGATTGCTTTGATCGAAAGAGAAATCTGCCGCCATAGGCAACATCATGACGGCTATATTGCTTTTAAAATGAACTCCTTGGTTGACAAAGACTGCATCATGGCCCTTTACCAGGCATCGCAGGCCGGTGTAAAAATTGATCTGCAAGTAAGAGGTATTTGTTGCTTACGGCCCGGAATTCCGGGTGTCAGTGAAAATATCAAAGTTACTTCAATTGTAGGACGTTTTCTCGAACATTCCCGGATCTATTACTTTCACAATGGCGGCGCCGACGATTTGTTTTTGGGAAGCGCCGACTTAATGCCGCGGAACCTCGATCGCCGGATTGAAATTTTATTCCCGATTGCCGATCTCCATCTTAAAACAATTTTAATCCGGCACGTGCTGTCAATTCATTTAAACGATAATGTTAAGGCCCAAGTCTTATGTGCCGACGGTCATCATGAAAAAATCACTTCCGGTGCGGAGCAGCCTGAAATCAATTCTCAGTCTTGGATGCTGGAGCATCAAGGTCTATTCTTGGGGAATGAATCAAACAATGAGGCGGTATATCCTCTGGTTGCAGCAATGCAGGATGATACCCCTCCAAAGGAGGAAGGCAAAGCATGAAAATAGCTTTACTGGGAGATATCGGGGCCAATTTGCCTGCCTTGGAAGCCGTTTTAAACCATGCCAAAACCCACGGAGTCAGTCAATTTCTAAACGTCGGCAATTCATTGGGTTTCGGTATCTATCCGGATGAAACCATCCAAAGATTGCAAATGGAAAATGTCGTCAGCATCTTAGGCCGATTTGACGCGAGAGTGTTGAAGTCCCCCAAAAACCTGGAACAATTAAAAAAAACCAAAGCCCCCGATGAATTGATTTTTTTGAACCGGATCTACCAAAGCCTATCTGCGAATAGCTTAAACTATCTTTCTGCGCTGAAACGGTCCGCCATTGTCAATATTCACGGCAAAACCATTTTGTTAACCAATCAGCCGCCGAGAGCCAGCAAATATCCCTCCCCGGTAACCGGGGAAGAGACGATTCAGTTGCAATTGCCAAATGAAGCCGACATTATTGCGTTTTCAAGACAACAGTTCCCCTATCTTAAGAGGATCAACAATATCCGTTTTCTCAATACCGGAGCGGTCGGTTATGCTTATGATATCGATATTTGGGCTTGTTATACCGTTTTGCAGTTCAGCCTGGGATTTATGAAAGTCCATCAATACCACATTAAATACGATATCTCGGGGCAACACACCAAAACCCGAATCTCCGAAATTCCGAAAACAATATCACAAACAACGTATCCGGAGATTATTGCCGAGACGATCAAACAAAGTTATTTTGTAACCAAATCAGCCGTTGTTCCATCCGTCCCGCTGTCAAAAAAAACCGCCGGTCAATTCAAGCTGGGCGAAATCGAAAGTGTCCAACAACTTTTAGCCAGTTGTATCGATTGGAAATACGCCAACCATCATGCTCAGCAAGTAAACCGGCTGGCCTTGGAACTTTTCGATCAACTGCAAACCCTTCATCATTTAACGGATGAAGAACGGAATCTATTACAGTATGGCTCCATTCTCCATGATGTCGGCTGGATGAACGGCCGGAAAGGCCATCATAAAGTGGCTTTCAATATCATTGTGAATACAACCGCCTTGCCCTTTCCAAAAAGGGAACGTTTTATCATTGCCCTTCTGGCGCTTTATCACCGCAAAAGCGCACCCACTGTAAATGATTTACCTTATGCCACTTTGGAACCCAACGATCGGCAGATCGTATCCTATCTGACAGCGATTTTGCGGATAGCGGACGCATTGGACAACAGTCATCAAAATCTGATTGAAAACCTTCATTGTAATATCGACGATAATAACGTTTCAGTCATTTATAGCGCTAAGCATCCCGCCGAGCGTGAGTTTTCAGCTGTTTCCAAAAAAGGTCGTTTTTTCGAGGAAGTATTCGAAAGAAAGTTGGTGTGCCAGTGGAAAGCCATTTAAAAACAGCTGAGAGCCGGATCATTGCCTTTATTGATATTGGCACCAACTCCATTCGTTTACTGCTGGTTCAGCATTATGAAGATTCCTATCGAATTATCACCCAACAAAAAGAAACAGTACGGTTAGGGGAAGGGGAATTCGGTTCCAGTGATTATTTACAGCCGGAAGCCATGAACCGGGCTATTTGGGTTTGCAGCAAATTTGCTGAGCTGGCCCGTTCCTATGCTGCTGAAGAAATTATCGCCGTAGCCACTTCAGCGACCCGGGAAGCCGAAAATCAGGATCAATTGATTCAGCGCCTCCGGCATGAGGCCGGTATCGAAGTCAGTGTCATCTCGGGAAGGGAAGAAGCCCGCCTGATATACTTAGGAGTCTCCAGCGGAGCCAATTTAAATCACCACAATACCTTTTTTATCGACATCGGCGGTGGCAGCACCGAAATCATTGTCGGCAATCAAAATGAATATTTTTATTTGGATTCTTTAAAATTAGGGGCCATTCGTCTGGCTTCACTATTTCCAGCGGATGCGAAAGGCGTTATCACTCCCGCCAAATATGCTTTATTGCAACAGTATGTGCGGAATACGGCTGTCCGCTCTATTCAGAAAATAAAAGATTTAGCGATTGAACTCGCCTTTGGAAGTTCCGGAACCATTGAAAACTTGGCCGAAATCGCCAGCCGGAGGTTTTTTAAAAGGCACTTGCAGCGCGATGATTTTCTACATTACCAGCAATTACAAGAACTCATCGCGTATTTATGTTCGCTATCTCTGGAGGAACGGAAAAAAGTCCCGGGAATGAATCCGGAACGGGCTGATATTATCATCGGGGGAGGAGCCATTATTGCAACTCTAATGGAAGAGCTCGGTTTAGAACGCCTTTATATCAGCGAGCGCGGCCTGCGTGACGGACTTTTGGTTGATTACCTTAACCGGCATGAAACCATTCCCCATGAAAACCGGATGACATTCCGGGAACGGAGTGTGATTCAACTTGGAAAGGCATGCGGCTTTGATGAATTTCACGCTAATAAAGTCGCCGAACTTGCTGAGGAACTATTCGACAGCGCAGCCGAAACTGGATTACACAATTACGGCCCATGGGAAAGAGAACTTTTGGAGTATGCCGCTTTACTCCATGATATTGGAGCTTTTCTTTCCTATAATAACCATCACATGCATACGGCTTATCTGATCCGCAATGCCGATTTACTCGGTTTCAACCAAACTGAAATCACCATCATGGCTTCCACAGCCTTTTTCCACCGTAAAACGGCGCCGCGCAAAAAGCATCCGGAATTTTCGTTTCTTGAAAAACCGGTCCAAAAAATCGTCATTCTGCTCAGTACCGTTCTCCGGATCGCTGAAACTCTGGATCGTAGCCATACCGGCCTTGTCAGTCATGCTAAATTCATCAATCATCCGGAAAATATTACTTTGGAAATATCAGCCTTTCAAGATTGTCAACTGGAATTATGGGGTCTCCAAAATCATCAAAAAACTATTGAAAATCTTTTTGGTAAAAATCTCGAAATAACCGTCATCCGGGAAGTCCCCTTACCGGAAATTTCAAAATAACCCGGTCCGGCATTAGGCTTCAATTGCATTAAGATAACGTAAGGCATTCTCTAAACAATATTCAACGGTCTCTCCGCCCTCAGAGGTGAGGTTGGCGGCAGCCCAAATAAAATGGCTCACATCGCCTGCTTTGACAGCGATTTCTTCTTCGTAAAATGCGGCAAACTTGTACTGGTTCCCGCTATAAATATTGCGGACAGCGGTTGCCCTAAATTTTTTATTATTCTTAAGGCAAACCATGATAGCATTTTCACCATACGCCCAAATTTCTTCAATATTACCCAGCGCATTGCTGGCAATCGTTAATTTCAATTCATCCACCCCTTTATAAATTTTAGTTCAATGTCTCATGTTCCTATTATTATTTTTCTATTTAGGCAGTATTTCCCCTCTTATAACTTGCTTCCCGGCCCAAATTTAGTCAAACCTTAATCTGGTTAATCCGGTCTTAATGATAAATTTACAAACCCATAAAAATTGTCGGTTACCTGAAATATTTAGGGAAA
>DNPQ01000529.1 GCA_003501335.1 Bacillota bacterium | reverse complement strand
AATAAAGCTGCAGTATTCGATTGGAGGAAAAAATTTGTCCCAGCAAATCCTAAAAACCGGAGTCAAAGACCTATTGGAATTATTGTTCCATCCTAAGGATCTCGGGACCTATCTTTCTCCTGCCACCCGGGCTCAAGAGGGGACGATGGGGCATCATTTGTTAACTTCGCAAAGACCTGCCGGTTATCAAAAGGAAGTCCCTATTGAATATATTTATGAAACACCGGACTACCGTTTGAACGTTGGGGGACGGATCGACGGCTTGATAGCATCCGACACCGAAATGACCGTGGAAGAAATCAAAACCACTTATAGCAGTCTCGCTGACTTAACCCCGGATCGCTACCCGTCCCATCAGGCTCAATTGCAATTATATGTCTTTTTTGTCATGGCAAAATACCCGGATCGCAAGGTTAGCGGACGACTGACCTATTTAAATCTGGATGATTTGTCCGAGCGGAGTTTTACACCGAAGATTTCTTTGGAGAGCGCCCAAAAGCTTTTCATTTCTCTGGCTACGCAATACCTTCATATTCATAACGGTCGTGATCAATGGTTAAAAGTCCGTAATGATTCCATCGCCGGATTAAGCTTTCCTTTCACCGGACGCCGCACCGGGCAAGATGAATTAATGGATATGGTTACACTTGCCATTGACCAGGAACGCGACCTCTTGGTGGAAGCGGCCACCGGTATCGGAAAAACCATCGGTGTCCTTTACCCGGCTTTAAAAAGTTTAGCCCAAAGCGATCGTTATAGTCAAATCTTTTTCCTAACTGCCAAAACCGCAGGCAAAGAGATCCTTCGTAAAACCATCCTAGCCAGTCAGAAATCCGGCCTCCATTTACGGACGGTGTTTATCGAAGCCAAAGAACGGGTATGCCTATCACCCGGCTGCCAATGTCATCCAAACTATTGCCTTTATGCCCGCGACTATTACTCGAAGGTTGAGAAAATAGAATCCCAAATATTTACAGAAGAATTAATCTCCCCTGAGCTCATTATAGAATATGCCAAACAGTATCAGATTTGTCCCTTTGAATTCGCTCTTGATTTATCAATCAATGCCGATCTCATCGTCTGTGATTATAACTACGTTTTCGACCCCGGTGTTTATTTAAAACGTTTCTTTCTCCAGTCCGGCCGCAAGGACTTTCTTTTTTTGGTCGATGAAGCCCACAATCTGGCAACCCGTGGCCGCGATATGTACTCAGCGACTTTAGATCTTCAAAGTCTGGTATCCTTTCGTACAGCTATTTTGACGGATCGGCCCAAAGTTGCAGCTTGTTGCCGCACTGTCGAAGAATTTTTTCAGGGCTGGCTTCGGGAAATAGCCCAGGAAGAGCGGCCCGGCATCCGCCTATCCTCTTTGCCCGATTTTTTTGAACCCGCCCTGGAACGCTTGTCAGCTTCCATTGAATTCATGTTACGTGAGCATCTTCCTCCCCAAATGCGCCAAAAAATTCAAGAATTCTATTTTTCCCTGACCGCTTTTACCCGGATCACTGCTTTGGCTGGTAAAGAATATGCTATTTATGTCAAAAAAGAAGAAGAGCGCACTTTCTTGCGGCTGTTTTGCCTCAATCCTGGCCCTCTATTACGACGCCGAATCGACCAGGGCCGCCTGGCTATTTTCTTTTCAGCCACCCTTTCGCCAATCTCTTACTTTCAAGAACTATTGGGCGCTCATTCGGATTCTTTACGTTTGCAATTGACTTCACCGTTTCCCCAGGAAACGCGGTTATATCTTCATGTACCGGGTATCGACACTCGCTATAAAAGCCGTGAAATTTCCGCCCCGGCTCTGGTCCGCTGCCTATCCGAACTGGTGACCAGCAAAATCGGAAATTATTTGATCTTTTTCCCTTCATACACTTACTTAAAAGCGCTCTGGCCTCAATTAAACCAGACCCTTGCCGGTAAGGCCAATCTATTTGCCCAAACCAGCGCCATGAAGGAAGGTCAAAGACATGAATTTTTACGGCGAATTACTTCAATCGGGACAGGCCGTTCCAATGTTGGCTTAGCTGTTCTGGGGGGGCTATTTGGGGAAGGGATCGACTTGCCGGGTGAACAGCTAATCGGCGCAGCCATTATTGGTCCGGCAATACCGGTCATCAGCGATGAACAAGAATTAATCCGGCTGTATTTCGATGAAAGAAATGGGGAAGGATTTTTATTTGCTTACCTTATTCCCGGATTGATCAGGGTCATCCAATCCGCCGGCCGGGTTTTCCGAACCCCCGAAGATAAAGGTGTCGTTTTGTTAGTGGACGACCGTTTTTTAGATGAACGTTATCAGGAACTCCTGCCTCCGGATTGGTTCAAACCCGGCCGTCCATTTTCCAACTCCAATTATCAATCCCTGCTGCGGGCATTTTGGAATGAATGATACCTATTTGCCTCCAATCGATACGAACAAAGAACAAATTTGTAAATATACCCGGAGTGGCATTTTGCTTGCTGAGTGCCTTTTCGAATGAAAGTTGTTATGAAAACCTATTCGCTTTGACTCATTCGGATGGCTTTTAAAATCGCCTTGCCATGACGGGTCCATTGCTCATCTTGACTGAGTAACTCCAAAGTGATGACCGGAATATTCCGCTCGACTCCAAAGTATGTTCCAAGGGAGCCGGGTGTGGCATAACCCAGATCTTTCCTGACCGGTAAGCCGTTCTCGGCTGCAATAGCCTGAGCAATTTGAACTCCGGGCCCATCATAATTCACACATCCCAATTCGGCATGGAAAGATAAAATGAATTGCGGCCTGAATATTGCAGCCATCTGTAAAATCACATTCGTTTCCGGTTCTGAAGCGGCCAGCTTGCCCGGATTACAATTTTGGGTAAAGGTACCCCGATGGAAATCCTTAGTCGGAAAATTGCGATTGATATCAACGCCTCTGGCATTGACTCTCGTACCGGCAATAAATCCATCCGGATTGGCCTTTGGAATCACGACAACCCGGCTCTCTAAATATGGGGCTGAATGGGTTTTAAATTCTTTGATAAGTCCCCCTGCCAGATCGATTCCGCAGGGTTCATTACCGTGAATACCTCCAATGACCATGGTTGTCGGTTCGCCATAACCAAAGACATGAACATCGATCTCCCGTCCCATGACGGAACGAAAGTTCAAATGAGTTAAAACCGGATACTCCTGGTTTACTCGTCCTTGCGCATTCATCGGATGATTCTCCCACCTATGCTTTACGTAATTGAAGTCTGTAAAACAAATGATTCTAAAAATTAATATTCCCCACTTGATACAGTGGTGATCAATTAGAGTCCCTTTATTGGCAATTCCTTGTTTTTCTGCTCTCATCCCAAGTCAAACGAACCCCTGCCAAGTTTCCCTGAAAATACATCATCATCATGATCTTTTGCAGAAACATTCAAATGAACTCGGCATTCCTTAAAATACCAAACCCAACCGTTCTATTTCACCGAAGACTAGCTATACACAACAACTTTCTAAGTATCGTCAGAAGATATTCTTGGGGGAAAGGTAAGATTTGCCGGTACTCAAAACAGGACAATTTAACATAGTATGGAATTAATAAATATCCTGAACCAAGAAAGGGTCGATTACGCTTGAAAAAACATTTATTTCTCTTAATATCTATCATTGTTTGCTTGATGTCCATTGGAGCCACCAAGTTACCATTCCCCGTTCAGGGTGAGTATAGCGGTAAAATCGTAAATATCGGCGATGACTTCTTCAAACCCGATTTTTTGCTTCAGCAGGCTAACAATGCTGTTTTAACGGATACCAAACCGGATGAAATTGTGATCGACCCTGCAATAAAATTGATTCAACCCAAATACGGAAGCATTTTATTGGGCGATAACGACAAACGCGCCTTCTTTTTAATGGATCAGGATAACGATGGTTATTGGATGAATTTTTATCTCGACCAAAACCAAGATTATCAAATAAGCGCTTCCGAAAAAATAAAAAGCCTTGAAAAATGGGTTCCCCAAAAAATCGATAAAAAATGGGATCTATTGGAGAGTTCAGTCACCAATGATCCCATTCCGATGCTGGTTTCTTATAAAGGTTCCCAAGGAGAAATCAGAAAAAAATTAAGCTTTTATCTCTGGATTAAACGTTTTACCCGCCAGGGCGAGTCGGAACAAACTTTGGTTTCGTTCGCCACGGCCAGTAGCTTTGAAGGATTTATCAAGTTACTTATCGGCAAAGATGAAAAGCTGGTAAAGTTCCGAATCACCGATGGGAATTGCAATGGATGCTTTAACGATTACGGCAAAGACTTTTTATACTTGGATTTAAATTTCGATGGTTCCTTCTCCAAAAAAGAAGCTGTTCCATTGTATGAATTTTTCGATCAAAAGGCGGGTAAAATCAGCACTCAAATGAGATTGTTGATTCCCGCTTGTCCTTTAAAAATAGCTGTGGCGCCAGCCACCGAAAACTATGATACCGTTCATTTAGAAGCTCCATCGGATGCCTTCTAAAATTCAGGGGTTAACTTTCGGCATATTAAGCGCAATCCATACCTGATGGGACTTCAAGTGTTTATCAATCGCTTTTTGAACCATTTTGTTCACATCCGAACTCAGATTCATCTTTATTTTAAGAGCGTTCAATTTCGCCCACCAGCTTTGATCGGCGGGATTGACATAAAGATCAAAAAAGGCTTCCAGGGAACCTGCATTGGGAATATTGGCATCCCCTGTGAATCCACTGTGCAAGTTCATGGCGATTGTCGAATCAACCTCGGCCTGGCCGGCGTTGCTGTCAAAAGAGCGGCAGACTATATCGTGAAATTCTACCTGTAACGTCCCCCCGGGTATCGATTGATCCATTTTGGGGAACTGTTGATTCATCGCACCGTTGCTCATCGCTTGATTGATGATGTCTGCCAAGTTAGCATTTTTAAAAACTTGGAAATAGGGATGATTTTGTTTATCCGGCCAAAATTCTCTTCCGGCCAAACTCCGGTTGAGGTGATTCTTAGTAAAGGCCAGCATGATATTGGTAAAACGGTTGGCGGAATGAAGCTTCCCTTCCAGGCCCAGGCAATAACCACCAATTTGCATCGCATCTTCATGGCTGCTGGTCCGCACTTCAAACCCTAAAGTTCCCGAAATATCTTTTTGCTTATACCAAACCGTAAATTCAAGGGTCACTTTACCGGTTTCAATATCAAATAATGCATCATTCAACCGGAAATCAGTAATATTTTCATTACTAAGCACCGCTGCTTTGATCTCCGGTTCCCTGCTTTTAATCATTTCGGCCACGTATTCATTAAAAATTTGATTATTTAAGTGGTCTCTGGGAACTTCCCCAGTATTATTCTGATCTACAGCATTGATAGTGATAGAAACTGATAAAGCCACCAAAACCAATAAGCCATAAAACAAATATCGATATCGAACCATATCGGTTCCTCCCCTCACGCCCGTGCGCATATATTATTCCCAAATATAAAAAAACCGGCATAGAGCCGGGATAAATTTTATCATAACTAATAGATTACATACTCGGAGCCCGACCGCCACCACGACCGCCTCGTTTGGCATCGGTGTTTTTCCGTAAGTCGGTTTGGCGTTCATCTGAATCTTTCATAAATTTAGCCAATTTATCTTCAAACGTCTGTTTATTCTGGGGTGGTGCTTGGCGACGTTGTTCAGAATGGGGCTGCGCCTGTCTGATCGAAAGGCCGATTTTGCCTTTGTCGAGGTTCAAAACCTTCACTTTAACCAGATCATTCTGTTTTAAAAATTGATTTACATCTTTCACATACTCATCGGCTACTTCAGAAATATGAACCAAACCAGTTTGCCCGGTGGAGAGTTCAATAAATGCTCCAAAATTTGTAATGCCTGTAACCTTACCTTCGATGATCTGGCCAACCTCTAACGCCATACTCCCACAATTCCTCCTCTGTAATTGGCCTAATGGCCATTAACATATTATATTATAACGTATACTAAAAAGTGTTGTCAAGACAAGCCTACAGAGATTCGTTTTTTTAAGCGCAGTTTGTGAAAATCGGGATCTATTTCCAGGACCGAACCTTCTAAACGAAACCCGGCATCCACAAAAACAGGCGTAAAAGAAGGATGGAAGCGAAGACGGACCTTTTCAGGTTTGAAACGATAATGAGGCCAAAAATCGATTTGAATTTGATCCCCTATCCTTTGGCACTTGCAACTTATCTCTCCGAAATAAGTATTCAAATGGTTGAGCCGTATTTGGGGTTGTTCCCAAAATTGACTCATCCACAATCCCGGTAATAATTCTAAAATTTGATCTTCCTCAAGTACAAAAATATTTCGAATCAGCAACAATACCTGATATATCACTTCCGGATCATGCCCGTTTTCTCCAATCCCCTTCAGGGTTAAGGGATGAATCCGGTCCGGTAAACTGCCTATGTCTCCCGCAGCTGCTAAAAGAAGCTTTAAAACCTTTGTACAATCGTAGCCTTCCCGGATCAAAACTTGCCCGAACCTGGCACTGCGCGCGAGATCGATCCCCTGAAAATCAAAGGGGGAAAATATACCTCCCTCATAGAAATAGTGCGCGAAGATGAACTGGAGTGATTCATGAATGTAACTATTGCCAGGCTTCCAGTATTGCAAAGGATAAGAAGCCGCCAAATTGTCGATAACGGCCGCCCCATAACCACCCTGACGCCGGAGAGGAACTGCCCGGGCTCCCGCAGACCCCGCCCAATGGGTCAAATACCGGAAAAGCCTGGCGTTTAATATCCGGTTTTGTTCCTTATAATTGAGATTTTCCTGGCTATCCCCTACAATTTGGGCTAGCTGCTCTAATGTCGTAAGGGCTCCGCTAAGCCAAAAAAGCTTCTCATAAAAACCATCTTGATTCGTAAAAATATCCCGCTGATTGCTCATGCAAAGCAATGGTTTTACTTTTTGATGCCAAACCGCATAGCCCATCCTTTTTATGAGCGACCAGTTTTTTTCAACCAATTCTTGATCCCTCATCAATTGATAATAATCACCTATACCCCAAATCAATTGTTCCGGACTTAAACATCGCACTCGTAACGAACCGTCCCAGACTATTTTTTTTAAACACTCTTTCAAATAGAAACGGCTTTGAGAACCATCGGAAAAACGATTCAAGGCCATTAATTGATAGATATTAAATTGGCAATCCAAATCCTTCAGATATTTTAAATTGGAAGCCAATAGCTGGTCAAGCGTTGGTTTACTTTCAATCTGATTCAGAGAATCGGAAACATCGAGAGACTTTTGAATTTTAAGTGGATACCTCTGGGTAAAAATCATTTTTTTAGCAACCGGGAAATACATCTTCATTTCCAACAGCTCGGCGGGAAGACCCGAGTAGCCAATTAAGCCGGTCCCCATGCCTTCCGGTGTCACCATCTTCGTATTGCCCGCAGCCGTCCGTAAATACTCGGTAACATCTCCATAAAGTCCATCGGTAAAAAAACAATGTTTCAGTTCACTTTCCAAAAAAAGGATCTTAGTATGATTCACCCATAAGAAGTGATCACGGTATTCAAGATGATAGATAGCGGAAAAGCCATTATAATCATAAGGACGGATTGCAAAATAAACAGCGCTTTGTTTTAATGCATCTTCCGGACGGCCGATCAATCCTATTTTACAAGAGATCCGTTTCGGGCTGTCATGTTCCGGTGAAATACTAAGGACGCAACGGCCGGTGTCATAATGACTGACGGTCAAGATACCATCCTCCGGGTCCCCTGCTTGAGAAATACAACTAAAATTGGCCGGGGTATATAAATTATCAGCGCTGTACACCCAAAGTTCTAATGATATCCTAAGCTCGGGAATATAAATAACTCCAAAGCGATCAATATTCAGCAGGGCTTTGTAATTTCCCAATCGGATGGTTGTCCAATTACGAAAACAACCATTTCGAAAGTCATTACCCCCGAATGTATAAACGGGGCTCCGCGGATCAATTTGTTTTTGATACCAATACGGCAAAACCCAATTCCGTATTGCCGTTCTCGGAGCCGGATTGGCTCCGAACCATTGCCGAAAATTAGATGCCAAAAAAAATCCCCCTAACGCAAATATTGTGTACGCGTTGAAGGATTTTCATAATCAATTTCGTAAATTATTCCTAATCATCGCCCAATTAAAAACGGCGTTTCATACCCCGTATTAGAACCCAAACCCCGGCGATAATCAGTATCCCGGGGAAAAAATATTCTTTAAACCTCGAAAAAAAACCCAAAGTTTGCAGCAGCATGATCACGCCGACTCCAATAATCAACCAACCCCAAATCATGTTGAATCTGGAGGGTATCCGCGCCCCTGCTTCGGGATTCTCCGCTTTCTCTTCCCTCACCGGTTGGGAATCCGCTGCCGGAACATTCTTATCCTCGGTTATGGAAACGACAATAAGACCGATAAAATAAGCAATCACTGAAGTAAATCCCATCCAAAAGGTCGCCACAACCCAGATTAATCGGATGATGGTTGGATCAATATTAAAATAATCTCCCAGACCGCCGCATAGTCCACCGATGATTTTATTACCGGCCGATCGCCGAAGCCGTTTATCATTCATACCCGTACTCCTTTCCATATCCCATCAAAAGTCTACTAAAACCGGGTGAAGCTACTCTCTTTTAGTCAACTTCCAAAAATAAAAACTTCCCACTATCAGTGTACTAAAAAAAGTATAACTTTTCCATAGTAAAACAAAAGTCCCCGCCCGGCTCACTCCCAAAATATTTTTAAATATATAAACCAATAGAAGTTCGGAGCCTCCACTTCCTCCGGGAGTCGGTATAAAGACCTGCGCAAAATTGAATAACAATTGCAGGCCGATCAATTCAAAAAAAGAAACCATCCGTCCCATCGCCCAAAATATCAAGGGGGCTAGCAGCAAATAAAAAAACCAATATAAAATCGTGGCCGTGATAGCTAGCCAAAGCCGCTTCGGATGATGATGAAACAAGCTGAGCCAACCTTCTTGAAACCGCTCCCATTCATGTTTAAAATGCTGAATCCAACCCTTGCGCCGCAAATAAGTTTTGAACCTCATGATCAAAGGACTCCGCATTAATTTCGGCCCGAGTTTCGTGTAATAAAACAGGATCCAGATGACAGCAATCCCTACCAGGACAATTAAAATCCCGGGAAGCATTGCCTGAAATTGAAAGGAATGAGCCAGGTGGGAAGAATGAAAACTGACTCCCACAGCCACTGGAATTAAAATAAAAAACATCAAAGTGTTCAAACCCAAATCAACTACAGTCAAAGCAGTTGCCCGGCCTACGGCAATCCCTTTTTTATGGAGCAGATAAATTTGTAAGGGGGTGCCCCCTGCATTAAACGGAGTAACATGAGAAATAAAGCAGGTTGCCAAATAAAGTTGCAAATAAAACCCAAAAGGAATCGGGATCCCCATTCCCTTTCCCACACTGTACATTCGAAGCGCTTTCGCCAGCCACATCAAAAAAAGAACGCCAAACCCGAGTACGATAAAAAACCAATTAATCTTCTGAAAACTCTGACGGAAGGATATTTTCACGACAACCTGAAAAATCAAATAAAAACTAACCAGACTAAAGATGAGCGCATACCAAATACCTTTACCGACTTTGCGTCCTTCCTGCATAGAGCCACCCCCTCTGATCTCCATCTCCACAGGAAAGAATTTTCAGGACCTGATTTCTCACTTCCTGAACTGTGATGGCTTGCATACAATAGGCTTTACTGCAGCGGGGCACATATTGCCAAATCCCCCCGCCAAACCTGTAACAAGGACTACAAGACAGTCTTTTATAGATCATGGTATGCCTGGGAGAACGATAAGGATAAAATTGAGCCGGTGAAGTAGGCCCAAAAAGCCCAATAGTCGGAACCTGAAGCGCTGCAGCCATATGTAAAGGCCCGGAATCGTTTCCTATAAAAAGGCTGGTCTTTTTTAAAAGCGCGGCCGTTTCCCCCAGTTTAAGCAAACCCACTGCGGATATGACTTCAGGAACGAGTGATTGAATGATTAGAGCATCTTCCACATCTTCCTGTCCACCGACTAAAATAATCTGAATCCCCAAGTCATCGATAAAATGTCGGATAATTTCAATAAAATTTGCCAGCGGCCAGCGTTTTCGCACAAAATAGTGCCCGCCGGCGTGGATGGAGATTACTTTCCGGTCACTCCGGTAGGCTGAACCGCTCAAAAAAAGTTCAATCCCCTGCTCTGCTTGCTCATCATAAAAAAATCCCGTTTGATGTTCATCACATGGAATATGAATATTCCGTAAAACATCCTGGCACATCTGAACCACCGAACGTTCCTCTTGGAAAGAAAAAGTGGCATGCACCCGGATAAAATCGCTCCAGATGGGAGTCCCGCAAAACCGGGTAAAAAAGCCTCCCAGTTGCGATAAACTAATTGCCATATCAAATTTTTCTTTGCGGATTTGAGACAGCATTTTTACTAAATCCCATTTTTCCCTGACAATTTTAATTTCAAGACCCCAGGGATTATGTTTTAAAACTTGCGCGGCGACCGGGGTCGCTAAAATAACAATTCGAGCCCTGGGAAATTCTTTCCGCAAAGCTCGAATTGCCGGTGTTGCAAAAATCGTATCCCCTAAGGGACTTAAACAAAGGACCACCAATTGTTGAAAATCTTTCAAGGCCGCAGGGCTCCTCCCTGATCCGAATATAGAACTAAACTGGGAGAAATACCACCGGCTTCAGCCGTTCGTCGTTTAGTTTCCTTTCTCAGTATTTTAAATTCATAATGATTTTATTCCTGTCCAAAACATTCTTAAGAAAAATTACCTACCATCAATTCTCTCGTCGAGCCCAGGCCCAGTGAAAAAATTGGGGATACTACCTACTTTGATGAATATTTCCAGCCTCCTGCACATAGGCTAATACTAAGTTGTATTTGACAAAGTATTAAGGAGGCATTTATTCGTGTGGAAATCCATACCCAAAACAGAAACTCTCGGCCCGTCTTTGGAAACCAATAACCGCGTTCATATTGATCATCCTGCAGCCGAAATTATATTTCAAAACAATCTGGGCTACTTTTTATCCAAGTTATATGATCCTTTGGCTCCCCTGATTATTCTTTGCATCGGTACCGATCGCTCCACCGGTGATTGCTTGGGACCTCTAATCGGTTCTAAACTTGAAAATGCCAACCTGCAACCCTATAAAGTATATGGAACACTTGATCAACCGGTTCATGCCGTTAATTTGCAAGAAACCATTGAAACCATCCAGCATAACCACAAAAACCCCTTTATTCTGGCCATTGATGCCTGCCTGGGGCGGACTGAAAGTGTTGGTTTTATCAGTATTAAAGAGGGCTCTTTGCAGCCAGGGACCGGGGTTAACAAGACCCTGCCTGCTGTGGGTGATCTTCAAGTCATCGGCATCGTCAATGTCGGCGGTTTTATGGAATATATGGTGCTTCAAAACACCAGACTGAGCATGGTTATGAAAATGGCCACTATCATCAGTCAGGGAATCATTCAGGCACTTGAAAAAATAGCACCGGTCGATTCATCGTTAATCGAAGCCGCCCCGAT
>DNPQ01000084.1 GCA_003501335.1 Bacillota bacterium | reverse complement strand
TTTGAGCGGGAAGCGGAAATTTTGGATTTACTGAAGCAAAGGCCGGTGATATTTTTACTGTCCCATGTGGGATATTGGGAAGTTTCCATGGCTGGCTCGGCAAGATTTCAAAAACCCATGAATGTTTTGGTTGATAAAA
Source organism: Bacillota bacterium (assembly GCA_003501335.1). GTDB lineage: Bacteria > Bacillota > UBA4882 > UBA8346 > UBA8346 > UBA8346. The sequence continues at coordinate 2,440 of DNPQ01000084.1, read as the reverse complement.
ATTTCGACAAGGATAAAAGAAAGAGCTTTTACGATGTCCAGAAAAGTGGCAGTAAACCCCGGTTTAATCTGATTAATGTTAGCGATAGTTACGGGGGGATGATCGAAGCAACCAACGCTTTGATGAGGGGTGAAGTTGTAGGAGTTACAGGTGATCGGGCCGAAGAATGGCGAACCAAAAATGTTCCGTTTCTCGGTTCTCCCGCGAAGTTCCCAGTTATTGCCCAGCAGCTTGCCGTAGCGACGGGGGCTTCCGTCATTGCCTTGTTTACTTCCAAAGAGGATCCCCATACCATCCGGTACAGTTGGAAGGACATTTCAACCGAAGTATTAGCCGATCCAAGTTTGAATAAAGACCAAAAAATTCAAAAAATGTTGGAACTTTACTCCGGGGCATTGGAAGAGCATGTTCAAAAATATCCTTATCTATGGTTCAATTTTTTTGATTTTTGGAAGATGTAAAGTATTAGTTTTGATATATTGAATCAGTCAATGAATCCGATGGCTGAGGGGGGAACCAAATGGATCAAGCCGCCAAAAAATTTCAAATGAAATATACTGTAGCGACCCATTTCGATCCGGAACGGGGTGAAGAAATTGCCCGATATAATCAAGATGATATTTTCACAAGCGTCTTTGGAAAATTAAAGAAAGATATTATCGGCGGTGGCCGATCTTTAATCAATCTGCCCAAAGTTCCAGAGGTGAATTGAAAGAATATATCCGACTATGTCATCAGCATCATTTGAAATTTAATTATTTGTTAAACCCAATATGTCTTGGAAACCGGGAATTTATCCCTTGGATGCGGTTTCATCGAAGGTGAGAGCTGATTGGGTCCATTTTTGACAATAATTACAGGGCTTAAAATCACTTTCACCTTGCCCGTCAGCATAAAAATCCTTGCAAACCATGGCTTGACTCGAAAAATTGGAAAGCTTGTTAGATGATTTAAGTCTTAGCCGACTATTTTAGATATCCTTTGTTTTAAGTTAGTTCACTAGAGGATTTTTTAAATTTGAATCCAACATAGAATAACGAATTATCGATAATTATTTTGTTTCACTATCAAAAACTAATATAGGAGAGAGACTATGGATACTGCTGCAAAGCTCAAAGAGCTTTTATGTAAGGAATTAAATCTGAAATTGAAACCGGAAGAAATCACCGACGATATGCCGCTATTTGGCGAAGGACTGGGTTTAGATTCATTAGATGCCGTAGAGATTGTGGTTATCCTTAAAAAACATATGGGAGTAACCATAGCCGATAGTGAACAAGCTAAAAAAGTCTTTGTGTCCATGAAGACCTTAATCGATTTTGTGGAAACTGAATTAGGGAAAAAGTAAAGTGGGCAGTTCAACGTATATAACAGGTTTAGGATGTATTAGCGGCGCTGGCCGGAATTTAGCGGAGACCATGGAAAACCTCTATGCCAGCAAGCGAAATCCCAAGCCTCCGCAAAGAATAGCCTATCAATTGGATAAACATTATCCTATTTTTGAGGTCGGCGGTTTTCAGCAGTCAGTGGATAATTTAAGTTTTGCTTTTGCCAAGGTCGCCATGTTGGAAGCTTTGGCACAGGCCGGTTTGGATCCTGACTCTTTGCGCCACTACCGGGTGGGCGTATTTTTGGGTTCTACTGCCGGTTGCTTTTTTAATAAAGAGGATTTTTACCGGAAGTACCGCAACCAAAAAAACGGTGATTTATCCTATATTGCTCAGGTTTTATTGAATGGCAGCATCGCCCATCAAATAAGCAAAGAATTGAACCTTTCCGGTCCGGCAATGACTTTATCGAATGCCTGCGCCTCTGGAACGGATGCCATCGGTCTTGCCTCAGCAATGATTGAAAAAGGAGAATGCGACATTGCTTTGGCAGGAGGCTGTGATGAGATTGTCAGAATGGTTTATCTTGGTTTTATCTCCCTCATGAATACCGCCGATGAACCTTGTAAACCGTTTGCTCAAAGCAGAAAAGGTCTGAATCTTGGAGAAGGCGCCGGGATATGTATTTTGGAAAGTAAAGCCATCATGAACCGGAGGGGAGCCCGGCCTTTGGGTTCCATTGAGGGCTATTCTACGGTTGCTGATTCCTATCATATAACAGCTCCGGAACCATCGGGAAGAGGTCTGCGGAAAGCTTTTTTGAGTGCACTGGGCCAGGCGAAAATTTCACCGGAGGAAGTAGCTTTTATCAATGTACACGGCACCGGAACGATGGAAAATGACCGGGTCGAAGGCAAGGTTATCGCGGAAATTTTTGGCAAGGATGTAGCGATAGCTGCAACCAAAGCCTATACCGGACATGCATTGGGGGCGGCGGGGGGGTTGGAAGCCGTTTTTTCAACTCAGTTTTTAGCGGATCAAAAAATACCCGGAGCTCCGGACTATGAGGATTTTGATCCGGAATGCAGGATTACGTTGCATCCCGGCATCAG
>DNPQ01000416.1 GCA_003501335.1 Bacillota bacterium | reverse complement strand
TGGCGACGGAGACTGCTTCCAGTGTAACTCCGGCGATGCCTTTAAATGTTTGTATCGCTATGACCCAAGGATATATCGGTTATCATATTCAGAAAGGGCTCACCTACGCGCTGGCAAAAAGGAACCGCATATTACCGGTAGTAACCTTGATAACTCAAGTAGTGGTTGACCCGGACGATCCGGCATTTCTCAATCCAACCAAACCCATTGGGCCTTTTTATTCGGAAGAGGAAGCCAAACAACTCATTAGTGAAAAGAATTTTACTATGCGGGAAGATGCCGGTCGGGGATGGCGCCGTGTTGTTGCTTCACCGATGCCCAGAAGAATTGTGGAAATTCATTCGATTAAGGAATTATGGGATTCGACCATTGTTGTTACAGTGGGAGGCGGTGGAATCCCGGTCGTTGAGAAAGAAGACGGATCTCTGGAAGGGATTGCCGCAGTGATAGACAAAGACTTGGCTGCCGAGAAGCTGGCAGAGGAGGTTGAAGCCGATATTTTGCTAATCCTCACCGAAGTCGAAAAAGTGTCGCTCAACTATCACCGGCCAGGCCAGAGAGAGTTGGAACATTTGACAGTATCTGAGTGTGAGCGTTATATTGCCGAAGGACATTTCGCCCCAGGCAGCATGTTACCAAAAATTCAAGCCGGAATGATGTTTGCAAAAACCCCAGGCAAACAAACAATTATTACTTCACTGGATAAAGCGGTGGCCTCATTGAAGGGAGAAACGGGGACAGTAATTTCAGGCTGTTAATCTCTATAGGTAAGGGATGAATTCAAAATGAGCAAAGTATTGAAGCTGAAGTGCGTGAAATGTGGACGGGAGTACCATGAAGGAGAAGTACTCTATACTTGTGAGGATTGCGGTATTGACGGGATCCTGGATGTGGTATTGGATTATGACAGGATAAGGGAAGAAATGACCGCGGCTTATTTTGGAAATAATCATGATTATTCATTATGGCGCTATCTGCCGGCGATTCCGCTGGAGGGTACCAAGGGTATTCAGCCTTTGCATGTCGGTTGGACACCATTATATGAAATCAATCAGTTTGTCCGGGAAACCGGTTTGAAGAGTTTTTATCTCAAAGATGATTCCCGCAATCCCACGGCTTCTCTCAAAGATCGGGCCAGTGCTGTAGGAGTCGCTAAAGCGGTTGAACTGGGCCGAAAGGTGATTTGTGCCGCTTCGACAGGAAATGCCGCTTCTTCATTATCCGGGTTTGCAGCCAGTGCTGGGATTGAAACTTATATTTTCGTACCGGAGACAGCTCCCGAAGCCAAGGTGACCCAACTTCTGATTTACGGTTCCCACGTTTTCCTGGTGAAAGGTACTTATGATGTAGCGGTGGAACTTTGTTTTAAAGCAGCGGCTGAGTTCGGATGGTATAACCGGAGTTGTGCCATTAATCCCTATCTGGTGGAAGGCAAGAAGACGGTAGCCTATGAAATTTGTGAACAACTTGACTGGAAAGTTCCGGACATCGCAGTGGTGGCTGTAGGGGATGGGTGTACCATTGCCGGTGTTTGGAAGGGTTTTAAAGAATGCCAGATTCTCGGTCTGACCGATAAAATGCCTAAAATCGTGGGTGTTCAGGCTGCGGCGTCAAACCCGGTAAGCCGGGCTTTTGCAAAAAAGAGTTATACATTTGAATATCGTAAACCGCAAACGATTGCCGACAGCATTTCGGTGGGAATCCCCAGAAACGGGATTAAAGCCCTCAATGCCGTCAATGAGTCCGGAGGTTGGATGGTTGATGTAACCGATCAAGAAATATTGGCAGCCATCAAATTACTGGCTCAAAAAACCGGTATTTTTGGCGAGCCTGCTGGTGTTACCAGCTTTGCCGGAATCATGAAAATGAAGCAATCAGGGATGCTCACCGGTAATGAAAAAGTGGTCAGTATCGTTAGTGGCAGCGGTTTGAAAGATATAAAAAGTGCGGCCTTGGCTGCGGGGAAGCCCTGGGTCATCGAACCGGATATTAAGGAAGTTGAAAAGGCGTTGAATTCCTAACGTCTAGGAGCACCATATAATGAATACGATAGGGGATGTTACGATGACTGAGTTTACAGAGATTTTGAAGGCCGCTGAAAAGTACCGACCGCAGATTTCAAGTTTCTTAAGGGACTTGATTGCTATACCCAGCGAAAGTGCCCAGGAAGAAAAAGTAATCCAGCGGATCAAGAGCGAAATGGAGAAAGTCGGTTTTGATAAAGTCACCATTGATCCGATGGGCAATATTTTGGGCTATGTGGGCCATGGTAAACATCTGATTGCTATGGACGCTCATATTGATACAGTAGGAATCGGCAACGCCAAGCTCTGGAAGTTTGATCCTTATCGGGGGATTGAGGATGAGAAAATCATCGGGGGCCGTGGATCCAGCGATCAGACCGGTGGTATGGCTGCCATGGTATATGCGGCAAAGATTATCAAAGATTTAAAGCTGGAGGACGATTATACTTTACTCGTCGTGGGATCGGTTCAGGAAGAAGATTGTGACGGTTTGTGCTGGCAATACATTATCCAAGAATCAAAAATCAGGCCGGAATTTGTTGTTATTACCGAACCCACCTCATGCAACATCTATCGGGGTCAACGGGGCCGGATGGAGATAAAAATCAGTACTCAGGGAGTGAGCTGTCACGGTTCGGCGCCGGAACGGGGCGATAATGCCATTTATAAAATGGCGTCTATCTTAACTGAGCTCCGGGCATTACATGAGAATTTAACCACTCATCATTTTTTGGGCAAAGGCAGTCTCACAGTTTCAGAAATTTTCTTTACATCACCGTCTCGTTGTGCAGTTGCCGATAGTTGCTGGATTTCCGTGGATCGCCGTCTAACCGTGAACGAGGATAAAGAATTTGCCCTTGGGCAAATCCGAAACCTGCCGGCTGTGAAGGCTGTGGGAGCCGAAGTGACCATGTATGAATATCAAAGGCCTTCCTATACCGGCCTCGTTTATCCGACCGATGCCTATTTTCCAACCTGGTATATTGAGGAAGAACATCCGGTCTGTAGGACATTGTCTGAGGTTTATCAGGGTTTGTTTTGCGGCCAGCCTGTAATGGATAAATGGACATTTTCCACCAATGGGGTTTCGATTATGGGCAAATATGGTATACCTTGTATTGGCTTTGGGCCTGGACATGAAGAAGAAGCTCATGCTCCCAATGAGAAAACCTGGAAGGATGAGCTGGTCAAAGCTACCGCAATGTATGCGGCTATTCCAAGTCTATTTGTTCAAAAATATGCCGCCGAGATGCCGAAGGTTACAGAGAATCTGGCAAAATGAAAATATGAATAGCTGGAGAATTGTCGGAGATGCCGGATTCCTTAAATTTACGCGATTTTATACAGGGGAAAGGTTTTCAGACCGTAACAGTGGAGAGTGAAGGGGTTTTAATCGATTTGGATACGCCGGATGATTATGAGCGGATATTGGAGAAGTCGAGGAGGCGTTATGATGAGTGCTGATATCAATATACCGGTTCAAAAAGTAGACCACCGGGAAAAGGTTACTGGCGAAGCTGCTTATGTGGCAGACATCAAACTGCCGGGGATGTTATATGCCAAAACTTTGCGATCCGAAAAGGCCAGGGCCTGGATTAAAGCGATCCACCGGCCGGAGTTGCCGGAAGGGTATTTTATTGTCGACCACTCGGATATCCCCGGTCAAAACCGGGTCAAAATCGTAATCAATGACCAGCCTTTTTTTGCCGAAGACCGGGTTAATTATATCGGAGAGCCGATTTTATTGGTGGTGGGTCCGGAGAAGCAAATACTCTTGGAAATCATGGCTCAAATTCGAGTCGACTATCAGGATATTCCGCCGATTTTAACAATGGAGGATGCCGAAACACCCGATTTCCAACCGATCTTCGAAGATAAAAAATATTTTGCCGATTACCAGATCACCAAAGGAAATCAGGAAGCGGGGTTTGCCCAGGGTAAGTTTATTTTTGAAGAAGAATTTACCACCGGGTATCAGGAGCAACTTTATTTGGAACCCCAAGGGGTGATTGGCGTTTATGAAAATAACCAGATTACGGTGTATGGCTCTATTCAATGCCCTTATTATGTAAGGGACGCTCTCATGCAAGCTTTCGGCTGGGGGAGTGAGCGGGTCAAAGTGGTCCAAACAACTTTGGGAGGAGCCTTTGGCGGTAAAGAGGATTATCCATCGCTCATCGGTGGACAGGTGGCCGTAGCGGCTTATAAAACAGGCAAGCCCGTCCAGCTGATTTTTGATCGCAGTGAAGATCTGGAGGTTACCACGAAACGCCATCCTGCGGTAATCCGGCTTCGGTCCGCTGTGGATGAAAACTTTAAAATTACGGCTCTGCAAGCCGACATTCGCTATAACGCCGGAGCCTATTGCGGATTATCCAACGTCGTTTTGCAACGGGGAATGTTTAATATTGCAGGGGTTTATCAAATCCCCAATATTGAGGTACGTGGACGCACAGTAGCGACCAATACGGTTCCCAACGGGGCTTTTCGCGGGTTTGGAGCGCCGCAGGCCATTTTCGCCATTGAAATGTTAATGCAAATCATGGCCCAAAAACTAGACCTTGACCCGTTAGAATTTAAAATGAAACATTTGGTCCAAAAAGGTGAATTGACGATTACCAGTGGAACCTTCCGCCAAGAAGTGAAATTACCGGAGTTGATTGCCGCTGTCGATCAAATTTCGGATTATCGTCGTAAAACCAATGAATTCAGAAGTAGCAAAGAAAAAGCTTTAAAAGGCATTGGTATGTCTTTGTTTTTGCATGGCTGCGGATTCACCGGCAGTGGGGAGCGGGATTTTATTAAATCCCAGGTGAAATTGAGAAAATTGCCGGACGGCAAGGTGGAGATTTTAGCAGCCAATACCGATATGGGGCAAGGCCTGAAAACGACTTTACGGAAGATTGTAGCAAATTCGCTGGACTTACCGATAGAATCGATTATATATCAGAATCCGGATACGACCCTGGTTCCTAATTCCGGTCCCACCGTGGCCTCCAGAACCGTGATGATCGTCGGCAAATTACTGGAGGAAGCAGCTTTAAAATTGAAACCGCGTTTAAATGAGCCGGGAGAAGTGGAAGTAGTTGAAAATTACCGTCATCCTCTCGATATGCAGTGGGATGATGCCACATTTCGGGGGGACGCTTATCCGGCTTTCTCCTGGGGTGTGAATGCAGTCGAAGTTGAAGTGGATCCGCGAACTTACGAAGTCCAAATCAAAGGGATTTGGTCTGCGTTTGATGTGGGAAAAGCCATTGATGACCGGATAATGCGGGGCCAGATTGAAGGCGGAATTTTGCAGGGACTAGGGTTTGGATGTTTGGAAAAAATGGAATGCCGTCAAGGGAAAATACAGCAGCGTTCGGTAACCGATTATATTATACCGACTGCTATGGATAGTGTTAAAATGGAACACCGCTTGATTGATAATCTTTACGCTGATGGTCCTTTTGGGGCTAAGGGTGCCGGTGAACTGACTTTGATCGGTGGAGCGCCGGCACTGGCTGCTGCAGTCAGTAATGCTTTGGGAGTGCCGATTCACCGGCTTCCCATCACTCCGGAATATTTGATGGAGGTTGTTAAAAATGGGAAAGCGGATTGAATTTACCTTAAATCATCAAAAAGTTTCTTTGGAAACGGATCCGCTGCGCCGCTTGTTGGATGTGTTACGGGAAGACTTTGAACTGACCGGGCCCAAAGAAGGTTGCGGAGAAGGTGAATGCGGCGCTTGTTCGGTCCTGTTAAATGGCCGGTTAGTCAATTCCTGCCTGATTGCAGTGGGAACGATTGAAGGTCAAGAAATTACCACCATTGAAGGATACCGGGACAGTGAGCGTTTTAAGGTCCTTGATCAAGCGTTTGCGGATGCCGGAGCCGTACAATGCGGTTTTTGTATTCCCGGAATGATTATGGCCGCAGAGGCCTTACTCAGGAAAAACTCCAAACCAAGCGAAATGGAAATCCGGGAAGGTATATCCGGTAATCTTTGCCGGTGTACCGGTTACGGGATGATCGTAGAAGCAATTCAATTGGCAGCCGAAAGGGGGGCTGGGTTGTGGTAACAATCACTCCAAAAACTTTAGATGAAGCATTGGAATTTCGAAGCAAGGAGCGGATGATTCCTTTTGCCGGCGGTACGGATTTGATGGTCCGTCGCAGAAGCTGGTCAGGTACTAGTCCTCATTTTGAATATCCGGTCCTTTTTATCGGGAAATTGCCCGAACTTAAAAAAATAGCAGTCGCTGCAGAAGATAATATTTTAGCCATTGGGGCTGGGGTTTCATTAACGGAACTTCTTGAACATCCGGAGGTGCCCGAAATATTGAAACAGGCCATAAGGGTGATGGCCTCTCCCGCGATCCGCAACCTGGCTACTTTAGGAGGCAATATCTGCAATTCTTCTCCAGCCGCCGATACCCTGCCTCCCCTTACTGTTTTAAGTGCCACGTTGGTATTGCAAAATACCGCCAGTCGGCGTGAAGTGCCGGTCGTTGAATTTATCAAAGGACCAGGCCATAACGATTTGAAAACCGATGAGCTCCTGACGGCCATTCATATTCCAGTAGTTAAAAATAATTTTTATTTTTATAAGAAGGTCGGTACTCGGAAAGCGGATGCTCTTTCCAAGGTATCTTTCGCCGGATTGGCGCAGACTTCGGATGAAATTATTACTGAAATCAAGATAGCCATCGGCGCAGTGGCTCCGCGAGTGGTCAGCAGTGTGGAGGCTGAGGCGTTCTTGAAAGGAAAACCCATCAGCGATTTACCGAAATTACTGCCGGAACTAAAACAAATGTATGAAGAATATATTCGTCCCATCGATGATCAGCGTTCGTCGGCCGCTTATCGGAAAGAAGTCTCTTTCCGGCTGATGGAACATTTTATAACACAGTTGAAATAAGGAGTAATGAATTAAATGATACTTGTTGGAAACGGAAGATTAATTACCCGCGACGATGCCAACTCCATTATTGAAGACGGTTGCTTGGCGATTCAGGATAATCTGATTGTGGAAACCGGTACTACGGATGACCTGAAGACTAAATATCCGCAGGCCCGCTTGATAGATGCGGCCCAAAAGATGATTATGCCCGGGTTGATTAATACTCATATGCACTTCTATAGTACATTCGCCCGGGGTATGGCTTCGAAAAGCGATCCGCCGACTAATTTTTTAGAAATCCTGGAGCGGCTTTGGTGGAAACTGGATAAAACCCTGACTTTGGAGGATGTCTATTACAGCGCGTTAATTCCGATTGTTGATTGCATTAAAACCGGAACGACAACTATTTTCGATCACCATGCCAGTCCCAATGTGGTTCACGGCAGTTTGTTCAAAATCGCTGAAGCTACATTAAAGGCCGGAGTCCGTTCCTGTTTATGTTATGAAGTATCGGACCGGGACGGAAAGGCAACGGCCGATAATGGAATTCAAGAAAATATTGATTTTATTAATTTTTGCAATCAAGAAAGCAATCCTTTGTTAAAAGGAATGTTCGGTTTGCATGCTTCATTAACATTATCCGATCAGACGCTGGAGAAGTGTGTTGCCAAGAATAGTGGCACTGGTGTTGGATTTCATGTCCATGCTGCAGAAGGTATCCAAGATCGCCTTGATGCTGAAAAAAAGTATGGGATGGGTGTAGTGGAACGGCTCTATGAGCGTCAGATCTTGGGAGAGAAGAGTATTGCCGTTCATTGCGTTCATATCTCCAAAAAAGAGATTGGGATACTTAAAGACAGTAAAACCAATGTGGTCCATAATCCCGAGTCGAATATGGGGAATGCGGTGGGTGTTTCCCCGGTTTTAGAGATGGCTCATCAAGGGGTAACCATTGGTCTTGGAACGGATGGCTATACCAGCGATATGTTTGAGTCGTTTAAAGCAGCCAATTGTTTGCATAAGCATGCCCATCAGCATCCTAGTGTCGCCTGGGGGGAGATACCGCAAATGCTGTTTGAGAATAACAGAAAAATTGCCGCCCATTATTTTGAAAAACCGTTGGGGCAATTGGTGCCTGGAGCCTATGCCGATGTAATTGTGGTCGATTATGATCCGCCGACCCGGTTGGAACCGGAGAATGTCAACAGCCATATCTTATTTGGAATCAGCGGCAGGTCGGTTGAAACAACAATTATTAATGGCCGGGTTGTAATGGAAAACCGCAAGCTGACGACCTTGGATGAGCAGGAGATTTGCGTGAAAAGCCGGGAACTGGCGGATAAGGTGTGGCAACGGATTGAATGAAACTGTGGACAGAAACTGGGAAGTTTTCACCGTCAGTGGTAACGAGAAGTTTTTTCATTCCGGATGCGAACTCCCAGACTTTCTCTTTTATAAAAATCTTCCCTCGGAGGCCAACCTATGAGTGACCGTATGAGTCCAATTCCATTTGATAAATTAATGGCTTGGATTTTGTCAGAATATTCCAGGAGTAAGTCGATTTTCGGGGTTACCCAAAATAAGTTTTTTCAAAAAAGTAAGCCAAACGGGTTGCCGCTTTTTGAAACATCATTGGAGAATCCTTTGGGTCCGGCGGCTGGGCCCCACACGCAGCTGGCGCAAAATATAATTGCCGCTTATCTCGCTGGAGGACGTTTTTTTGAGTTAAAAACAGTTCAAATTTTGGATGGCGAGGATTTACCCGTGGCCAAGCCTTGCATTTTAGCGAGTGATGAGGGTTACAATGTGGAATGGTCGACTGAACTCACAGTGCCGGATGCCATGGGGGAGTATATTAAAGCATGGTTTGCCCTGCATATTTTGGCCAAAGAATTGGGTCTGGGCTCAACAGAGGGTTTTATTTTTAATATGAGTGTCGGTTATGATTTGGCCGGGATTGGGTCACCGAAAATCGACGCTTTTATCAATGGTCTAAAAGATGCGTCCGGAACGGTGATTTGGCATGAATGCCGGGAATATCTCCTGCAACATTCGGACTTATTTCAGCATTTCGCTCAGGAAGATGTAGATAGGATATCACCGAAGATTTGTAATTCGATCACTCTTTCGACTTTACACGGATGTCCGCCGGAGGAGATCGAACGGATTGCCAAATACTTGTTGGTGGAGAAGGGTCTCCATACTTACGTAAAATGTAATCCGACATTGCTGGGGTATCAGTTTGTCCGCGATACTATGGATCAAATGGGCTATGATTACCTGGATTTCGATGATCATCATTTTCAAAATGATCTCCAATTTCGGGATGCCATACCCATGCTTAAGAGGCTCAGGATTTTGGCGAAAGAATGCCATTTGACATTCGGCGTTAAGCTTTCAAATACATTTCCTGTCAAAATCAGTCGTCATGAGTTGCCGGGCGAAGAGATGTACATGTCGGGCCGGGCTTTATATCCTCTGACGATCAATTTGGCATATCAACTTGCTAAAGAATTTAATGGCAATTTAAAGATTTCCTATTCCGGAGGGGCTGATTTCTATAACGTTGAAGATATCTATCGAACCGGAATTTGGCCGATTACCTTTGCCACCACTCTGTTGAAGCCGGGCGGGTATTTAAGAATCCGCCAATTGACAGAGGTTCTTGACCGGATCCCTTCTAATTTACATGAAGAAAAGATTGATATTGAACTTTTGCAGAAACTTTCCGAGAAGGCCGTTGCGGCCGCTCATTATCGAAAGGTGAATGAAGGCAATGACGGGCAAGTTGCCACCCGGAAATTACACCGTCGGCTTCCTTTAACCGATTGCTATATAGCGCCTTGTAAAGAGGGATGCCCGATTGGCCAGGATATACCGGAGTATATTCGCCTAGTGGGCGAAGGACAATACCAAGAGGCTTTGAAATTGATTGTGGAAAAGAATCCGCTGCCTTTCATTACCGGGACCCTATGTAATCACCGTTGTATGACCAAGTGTACCCGGCTTGACTATGAACAAGCGGTCGATATCCGGGCTACCAAATTGGTAGCTGCTCAAAAAGGATTTGAAGAGTATATCCAGAAAATAAAAAAACCGGAAATAAATAGCGCAATGAAGGTTGCAATCATTGGCGCAGGACCGGCGGGTCTGTCAGCTGCCTATTTTCTGGGCCGTCAGGGAGTCGCGGTGACTGTTTTTGACCGCAAAGACAAAATCGGCGGAATCATCGAACATATCGCACCGGATTTCCGGATTACCAAAGAAGGTATCCAACATGATCTTGATTTGATCCGGAAGATGGGTGGTCAATTTAGGCTGGGCGTACCGGGTGAGTTCTCGGTGGAGGCTTTAAAAAAAGAGGGATTTAAGTATATTTTTATTGCCATCGGCGCTTGGAAACCGGGTTTACTTAAATTAGACTCCAGTGATCAAGAAGTCATCAATGTTTTGCAATTTTTGGAGGATTATAATAAAGCCCCCGGGAGTTTGAGGCTTGGTAAGGCCGTGGCCGTTATAGGCGCAGGCAATTCGGCGATGGATGCTGCCAGGGCTGCCATAAGAGTGCCGGGTGTCGAGAGAGTATATCTTATTTATCGAAGGACCCGGAAATATATGTCGGCCGATGCCGAGGAATTTAATCTGGCCTTGGGTGATGGCGTTGAGTTTAAAGAACTTTTGTCCCCCCTATCTTATCAAAAGGGAATTTTAAAATGCCGGAAGATGATATTGGGTGCTCCTGACCTTTCCGGCCGGCGAAGTCCACAGGCTCTGTCTGGTGAGTTTGAGAATATACCCGTGGATACTTTGATTGCAGCAGTCGGCGAACAGGTAGAAACCGATTTGTTGATTCGAAACCATCTTGTTCTGGATGACAAAGATCATCTCAAAGTGAATCCGGAGACAGGAGAGACAAGCGTACTTAATGTTTTTGCAGGCGGCGATGGCTTAAGGGGTCCAGCGACCATTGCTGAAGCGATTGCCGATGGCACTAAGTTCGCAAAAGTGGTTTTACAAAGAGAGAAACAACAGGATTTGCTTTTAGGGAAAACCACTGCATCGAACCGGGAGCAACAATTCTCGGAGATATGGGATAAAAAGGGTGTATTGCAGCAATCCTGCAAAATTGGAACCGAACATGAACGCTGTATGGAATGCAATGTATTATGCAATTTATGTGTTGAAGTCTGCCCGAATCGGGCGAATGTTGCAATCCGAGTAACAGGTTCCAATCTCAAATGTTATCAACAAATCATTCATATTGACGGTATGTGTAACGAATGTGGAAATTGTGCGGTTTTTTGTCCTTATGAAGGTGCACCTTACCAGGATAAATTGACTTTATATCAAAATGAAGCCGACTTTGAGATGGGGAAAAATGCTGGATTTGTCTTGGTAGACAGGAAGACCAACCATTTTAAAGTACGTATCGGTGATGAAATTTCAGACCTTCGCTATGATAAACTGGACCAATTTGCCGGAAATGTTTCCCCAGAATTAGCCAGCATCATTTGGACAATTTATAAGGATCATGACTACTTAATAAAATAAGATGGTGAGTTATCTTTAGCGAGCACATTCGCCGCTTGCGCGGGTCAAGATTGCAATAGCATGGCCTAAAACCGGCAAAATGACTTCCAGGCATTCCCGGACGGCTTTGGGACTGCCGGGTAGGTTGATGATTAGGGTTTGGCCGCGGATGCCGGCGACGGCCCGGGAAAAGGAAGCCAGCGAAGTTATCTCCAGACTTTTGGCGCGCATGGCTTCGGGAATACCGGAACATGTCCCTCAATAACATCCAGCGTTGCTTCGGGAGTGACGTCCCTGGGCGAAAGCCCGGTTCCTCCGGTGGTCAGAATTAAGCCGGCCTTTTGACACATGACAATTAATTGTCTGGATATGATGGCCCGTTTATCCGGTAGCATGGCATATTCAACCAGTTGATGACCGGCAGAAAGCATAATTTCTTCAATAGTCTTGCCGCTGGTGTCTTCCGCGAAGTCCGGCGGAACCTTTATCACTAACGGTAAGAATGCTGAATTGGATCATAGTATATTTCCTTTCAAGAACGATATGAGAATATTTTACCATATCTGTTCGAACGATTGTTAATTACTTATTGAGGTGACCCATGCTTGATAGATATGGACGGGAGAACGATTATTTAAGGATTAGGGGAGGAAGATTGCAACCGGTGGATTTCATCCAAGTAAAACGGATGGCAGGTAAACTTGACGAGAAATAAAGAAAACAGTTTAACGTTTACTTTAAGGAGAGCAAGTTTCGGAGGAACATGTTGAATGGATCAAAACATCAGTACAGCTCAATCTAAGGATTCCGGAATCAGTACCTTTTTATTAATACTGATGTCCATTGCCTGTGGAGTGACCGTAGCAAACCTGTATTACTCCCAACCCTTAATGGAAGAATTATCACGGTTTTTTCAGGTTTCACCCACTACGCTTGGCATTGCCGCCATGCTGATTCAAATTGGTTATGCACTGGGATTGTTGTTTTTGGTCCCGCTGGGGGACGTCAGGGAACGCCGCCGGTTAATTATGGTCATGTTAGGTTGTTCCATCGTAGCCTTAATCGGACTCTCTTTCGCTTCGAGTATCAGCTGGTTGATGATGGGTTCGTTGCTGGTTGGATTAACTTCCATTGTGCCCCAACTGATTGTGCCGTTGGCGGCCCGTTTGGCAAAGCCGGCTGCCAGAGGGAGAGTCATTGGTTATGTAATGAGCGGTTTGCTGATTGGTATTTTGTTATCGCGGACTTTTAGCGGTATTATCGGTTCGGCTTGGGGATGGCGGGCTGTTTACCGCCTGGCCGCCCTGATGATTGCTTTTCTCGCCGTCGCCTTTTATTTATGGCTGCCGAAATCGGTTCCTGATTCGGTGATGGGCTATCAAGAGTTGCTGAAATCTTTGGGAGGATTATTACGGACTCAGCCGGTATTGCGGGAAGCGTCTCTGGTGGGCGCGATGATGTTTGCGACTTTTAGCGTTTTTTGGACGACACTGGCGTTTTTATTGAAATCCCCGGTCTACCATTTAGGGGCTGAGGTAGCGGGATTATTCGGACTGGTTGGAGTCGCGGGAGCTTTGGCAGCCTCGCTGGTCGGACGGGTGACGGATCGTAAAAATCCCCGTTTTACATTGACGATTGCCATTATTCTTTCGGCTCTCTCGTTTCTTTGTTTTTGGATTTTTGGTTACCACTTGTGGGGGTTGATCAGTGGGGTCATCCTGTTGGATTTGGGAGTCCAGTCCGGACAAATCTCCAATCAAGCCCGGATTTATGGACTGGATGTCTCAGCCCATAACCGGAATAATGCCGTTTATATGGTATTTTATTTTTGCGGTGGAGCCATCGGTTCCTTATTAGGGCCCTTTTGCTGGGGAAATTTTGGCTGGAGCGGCGTTTGTGCCATGGGAATTATTTTTCAAATCATTGCGGCTGTAGTCCATATTTCAGGTTCCAAATCGTAAAATATTAGTGAACTTCTCCCGCACCCCGGAGGGCAAGACACGGTCCCAAATGCTTTTTATTGTTTTATTAAATTACAGATACTTAAATAGGATTGTCCTTGATGGGCAGTCCTATATTTATGTTATGGTAGCTTGTGTTAGCTTA
>DNPQ01000417.1 GCA_003501335.1 Bacillota bacterium | reverse complement strand
TTACCGGAAACCATTTCCGGGTGGGGCTGGGACGCCGGGATTTTCCGGCGGCATTATCAAGGCTTGAGGAGTATTTATCCGATTTAGAAAAATAGTTTATGAAAGAAGAATCCATGAATCTCATCATCCGGTTTGATGAATATAGGAAAGGAAATTGCCGGTTGATAGAGAATTTAATTGTAAGATGGTAAATATGGAATTTTTTTAATTTTGTAATGTGGATGCTCATGATTTGGTTTCGAAATGAGGAATCTTGGTGTTGACTATTTTGGTTGTCGATGATGAATACCTGGTAAGGAAAGGTATTCGTGAAACGATTTCTTGGGAAAACTATGGGTTTACAATCATCGGAGAAGCAGACAATGGTAAGGAAGGTTTGCAGTTTGCAATCACTCATCACCCGGATATTATCATTACCGATATCCGGATGCCTTTTATGGATGGCTTGGAGTTTATGGCCAAACTCCAGGAGGCCGGACTCAATTCCCGGATTATCGTACTCAGTGGTTACGGGGAGTTTGATTATGCCAGGACGGCCATAGAAAATGGAGCCGTAGCTTATCTTTTAAAACCCGTCGAGAATGAAAAGCTCATCGAGACTATCACCAAAGTCGGGGAAAAGGTCGTTAATGACCGTAATACCTTTGAATATTATCAACGGCTGCAAATTGAGCTGCCAGCCATCAAAAAACAATTTTTGTTGGATCTCATTAACGGTGATATTACTGGCGCCGATGATATTCAAGCCAAACTGAGGTTACTGCAATTGCCTTTGGCAGTTAACGATACGAACTTGATGGTTGTCATTAAGCTTGATGAATTTAAAATAATCACCCAGCAATTCACGGCTCAAACTTTGGAGAACCTCCGGGGAATGATTTTTGATTCTATCAACCAGTGTTTGGTGATAGAAAGTAAAAATTCTCGAGGTTTTATTTTTGAAAAGAATCCGGGAGAGTGGGTTTTCATTGCCCAACCGAGTTGCTCCGGGGACCCGGGGGCCGTTCTTCGCGAAAATTGCAAGACATTTTTTACAAAGTTAAAAGCCATTGATCGGCCGGAAGTTTCCAATATCACTTTTTCCATCGGCATTAGTAATGTTCATTCGACAATCACGAAAATAGGCCGCTCTTATGAAGAAGCGACAGTGGCAGCCAACTGTAAATTCTTACCCGGCACTAACAGCGTGGTTGCTTTTGGTGATAATGGTGTGACCGATTGTCATGCTGAAATTAAGAAAGCCATCGCCTATATCCGGGCGCACTATGCTGAAAATATCACCGCCGAAACGGCAGCCAAAGAATTTTATATCAGTCCTTCTTACCTGATGCATCTTTTTAAAGCGGAACTAGGAAAAACTTTTAATGATTCCCTGATTGATTACAGAATTGAAATGGCGAAAGAACTATTACAAGATCCCAGCTGCCGTATTTACGAGGTATGCCAAAAAGTAGGTTATACAGACACCAAATATTTTAGCCAACTATTTAAAAAGATTACCGGGATGAGCCCAAAAGACTATGTTAAAAAGATTTCGTAACGGGACCCAAAAAGATGGATAAGATCATTCAATTTCTGCGCAAATTTCAGATTAAAAACCGGATTGCCTTTTTCTTGCTGCTTGGAATATTAATTACCTCCAATTGCATTTTTATCGGTTCCAAATTAATAGCGCAGGCGCTTATCAAAAATTATTTGTATAATTATGTTGAGCTTACGCAAAGAGAAACCGTTTCCAGTCTGGAAATGATGATTGATGAGATCAATATGTTTGCCATCCGGCTGATGGAGGATCACGCGATTTACCGTGTGTTGGATGACCGGCAATTATCCTATGATCAGCGGGAACAGCGGTTGAAACAGGAATTGGTTAAACAATTGATTCACAAGGATGTGCTTGGAGGTATTTTTATTGTCGCCAATTCAAAAGAAATTTATGAATATACTCCGACTGCGCTCATTTTATCGCCACCGGAAGAGCAATATATAAGGCAAATTGGACGCAATCGAAACGGAAAATGGGGGCCGGTGATTAAAGATCGGAATAATCAATCCTACATTTTGGTGGGACGCAAATTTCAAAATTTCGTCACGGGCGAAAATATTGGCTACCTGGTGATGTATATTCGGGAATCCGCCCTTTATGAAATTTACCGCAAAATAGTTCCCAAGTGGGGTTATTCATTTATCCTGGCCAATGATGAATACATTATTTCGCATCCCGATAAGAATAAAATCGGTAATATCATCTTTGATTCCACCGTCTTCCATACCTCAAAAACCTTTGATTATAAAACCGTTAATTATAACCAAAAGCGTTCCATTATTGCAATTCATAAGTTAACGAGCCGTTTGGAGAATTTAGGCATCCAATGGAAGATTATTAGTGTAGTATCCGAAAAAAAACTCTTTGGTATCATCTCGGCAATCAACAGTATCGTAGTCAATATTGAGATCATCATGTCAATCATTGCCATTTTTTTGGCGATGTATATATCTTTCAATATCACCAGACCCTTGGAGAAGTTAAAGAACAAGCTGGATCGGATTGGAAAAGGAAAACTGAGTTTGATATTTTCTGAAAAACCCAATGATGAAATCGAAGTTCTGGAACAAAGTTTTAACAATATGGTGTTACGGATTGAGGAACTTATCCAAAAGAACAACCTGGAGAAGGAAAAACAGCGGGAATTGGAATTAACCGCCCTGCAGGCTCAAATCAATCCTCATTTTGTTTATAATACCCTCGATGCCATTGCCTGGATCGCCAAGTTAAAAAAACAGGGGGATATCGAGCGGATGGTCATGGCTTTGGCCACTTTTTTCCGGATTAGTCTGCATAGGGGCGATAAATTTATCACTTTGGCGGAAGAGATCCAGTTGGTGGAAAGTTTTTTGATCATTGAACAATTACGTTTTCCGGATAAAGTCGAGATCACATATGATATACCGGATGATATTAAAAATTGTCTGATCCTTAAAATTATTCTGCAACCATTGGTGGAAAATGCCATTAAACATGGAATCAGTACCAAAGAGGGCAAAGGACATATCCTGATAACCGGATGCCGGGCCGGTGATGATTTGAAATTGGAAGTAAGAGATGATGGAGTGGGATTCAATCTGGACATGGCGGATATTAAAACCACGAATCAAACGATTCAGCAAAGCGGGTATGGTATAAGAAATGTCGATGAACGAATCAAACTGGAGTATGGTCCTGACTATGGACTTGATTTTAAGAGCGAAAAAAATAAGGGTACCATCGTGACCTTAACTGTAAAAGTCCGGGAAGCCCGATAACCCTGGAGGTTGTTAATGGCTTAGTTTTTATAACAACTTAATTCCTCATATCTTAGTGAACTTCTGCATTTTGGTATATAATTCGCCCAGCGGTAAAGAAATACTTCTGGAAATAGCAAAGCCCAAGAAAATTGCCATGATGATTAATAGAGTATTTACAAACAAAAGAAAGAGTAACAATTTATTGATCTCCCGCAAGATGTTCGCCATGGGTATCACTCTGATGACGAAATCGAATGAATGGGGTATTTGATTGAAAATGATGATGCTTTGACCATCGCTCGTCAAAAAATAGCGGATGCGCTTATTCAGTTCACGCAGAATTTCTTTTATCACCGGCTTTTTTAATGGTTTATCATAAGGTGCGCTTAATAAACCTCTCCGGGCGGAATAAAAAAACGTATCGGCATTCAATTGATTATCGAGAAAATGTTCATATAAGGAATTGATGGTGATATCCGTCATCAGCAGACCGATTAATGAGCCGCTGGGATTATATATTTTTTGGACAAAAGTAAAGACACCGTTATAAAGACTAAGATTTAAAGTAAGATCGGTAACCCAGTAATCAGTCTGAAACCGATCATACCAAAGATTTTTTTCCGGCTGGTGAATGAATTTTTTAATAACGGGATCCTTCAAAATTTGGTTTAAAGCCGGAGAGGAGTTGGCTGTATTGTTCGAAGGGTTGGAAGGATAAAAAGTTCCATTCATTCCATATAAGGTTACGCCAATGATATTTAAATTGGAAGCCTGAATATCGTTGAGTTCATCGATGGTTTTCAGAAATTCCATGCTTTCAATGTGTGTTTTTTGAAGGATGGTGATCATTTCTGGATCGTTTGCCAGCAGTTTGGAAGATTCCGTGGTTAAGTCAAGAAATAAATCAAGATTGTTTTTTTGTTGTTCGGCGGATTGGACGGCCAGCGGGATAAAACTATTGAATATGTTTTTCCTGATGATGATATACGTAACAATACTCGCTAAGATCATACAAAAAGAAATGGTAATAACGATGGTTAGAACTATTTTTTTTTGTATTTTTTTAAACAAAACATCCCCTTCTTTTACAGTCACACATAAATACATTGTAACACAAAAGTCGTTTTTTTTTAATAAGCAGTTTAGCAAACCATTTAGCAGTGTAACAGCCTACTGTTTTAAATCTGTTCAAGTTATAATGGATAGGTACCGTAAACACTATTCAAAAGATTATAAAATAAAAAAGGGGGAGTTTTATTGCCAAAAAAGTTAATTATTTTATTATTATGTTTGATCTTACTTATTTCCGTATTTTCAATTAATTTTGCTACAGCCGCCAGTAAAAAGATGACCCTTGTTGTTGGTAACTGGCCAAGGGAGAACGAACCTGCAAGGGTAGCCGCATTTAAGAAATACCAAAAGATTATGTTGGATAAATACAGCGTAGAGGTTGTTCCGGATTATTATCAATATGCCGTTAGTTCTTTTCTCCCGAAAGCAGCCGCTGGAACTTTACCAACCCTCTATAACAGTTGGTTTACAGAAACCCAGAAGATTGCTGAAAACGGTTATGCCGCCGACATTACCGGTCCTATGAAGAAGGCCGGGTGGGATAAGGCCCTCAATCCGCAAGTACTGCCTCTTTTATCCTATGATGGTAAGATTTATGCTGTTCCAAATTATGGTTATGTTCAAGGTCTCGAATGCAACGTACAGCTCTTTAAAGCGGCCGGTCTTGTTGATGCTCACGGCGTTCCAAAAGCTCCCAAGACATACGAGGAACTGGCTCAAACAGCGAAAATTATCAAGGAAAAGACCGGAGCGGCCGGCTTTGTTTTAGATACGAACAATAACACCGGCGGTTGGCATTTCATGAACATTGCCTGGAGTTTTGGCACTGTATTTGAAAAGAAAGTGGGAGGTAAATGGACCGCTTCTTTCAATAGCCCTGAAGGTGTAGCCGCTCTCCAGTATGTAAAAGATTTAAAATGGAAATATAAAGTACTACCGGATACCACCTTACTAGACTGGGCGAGCGGACAACAAGTCCTGGCCACCAACCAGGGCGCTATGTTGTTCTTTGCCGGCACCGATCATGATGGGTTTAATTTCCAAATTGATAATTACAAAATCAATAAGAATAATATTTCCATGTTCAGTCTGCCGGCTGGACCCAAAGGAAGATACTCTCTAATCGGCGGAGACACCTGGATGTTCGCGCCGAACGCTACGAGAGCCCAGATTGATGCCGGTCTGAAATGGGTTGAATTGCTCGGTAAATCACCGAAATTCACGGATGAAATCAAAGAGAATGAAATAGCCAATTATAAGACCGATGTTGCCGGTAATCATGTGGTTGGCAGCAATTCATTGCAGATTTGGACCGACAAGGCGGCTATTAAAGCCAGAGATGAAATCCGTTCTAAATTTGTCAACGTGAACTTAGCATTATTCAAAGATTATAATGAAAGCAAAAATATTTACCGGGCTGAAGAACCCGTTGCCTGTCAGGAACTTTACAAAGTTTTAGATAAAGTGATCCAAGCTGTCCTCACCGATGCCAATGCTGATCCGAAAGCGTTGCTCGATAAAGCGGCAGCTGATTTTCAAAAAGATGTTCTGGATAAACAATAATAATAATATCGCGTGCGATATTAACGTCGTACTTAAATAATGGATATACAAATGGCGGCTTCAGCCGTCATTTGTATATCGGGAACAATGGATAAGAAGGTGGTTTTACTGTCATCGCCTCAGTTATTAGTGGAAAAGAAAATAAATATTTTTAGCGGTCGAACTTTTCGGGCGGACATTGTGGCTTGGCTTTTAATGTTACCCAGTTTATTAATGTTTTTGTTTTTTACATGGCAGCCGCTGGTATCCGGAATTTTGTTATCTTTTTTTCAGACCAAAGGTTATAATGTGGTGAAATTTATCGGACTCGGAAATTATCAGGATGTTATTACAAATTCTTCATTTAATGCTGCTTTAATGAATTCTGTTTCTTACACCCTGTGGTCGTTGGTACTCGGTTTTACCATACCGATTATTGTGGCGATTTTACTCAATGAAATTATTCATTTAAATGGTTTCTTTAAGTTCTCGTTTTATTTCCCCAGTATGATTCCGGGGATGGCTACTTATCTGATGTGGGCGTTCATGTACAACCCGGCAAAATGGGGTGTTTTAAATAACATTTTGACGAGTATCGGCTTACATCCGTTTGGTTGGTTAAATGTGCCGCAATATACAATTATACTTATTGTCGTCACCATGACCTGGTCCGCTTTTGGGGGGACGGCGCTGATCTATATGGCCAGTTTGCAGGGGATCAACCAAGAATTGTATGAAGCAGCTTCCTTGGACGGCGCGGGTTTTATCCAAAAGATTCGCTATATTACTTTACCGAACATCAAAGGTATTGTCCTTTTAATGATGATTATGCAAATTATTACGGTATTTCAGGTCATGATTCAACCTCTTTCCATGACCGGCGGTGGACCGAATGATGCCTCTCTTTCCTTGATGTTACAATCCTATTTGTATGCATTCAATTATATTAAGGCGGGTCCTTCCATGGCGGTGGGAGTGATTACCTTTCTGATTTTAATCATCCCGACATTCTTTTACTTTATGTTGTCTAGGAAAAATGAAGGAAGTGAAGGACAATAATGCCAAGATTTACAAAAAAATCAAGCGGTTTGTTAACTAGTCTTGATTTTAAAAGTACCGGAAATAAAGTATTATACTGGGGCATATTTCTGTTGATGGCGATTATCACAATCATTTGCCTTTTTCCGCCGGTATGGCTTTTTGCCTCCAGTGTAAAAGACCTTCAAGAACTGTATTCGATGAGTCCCACAATATTGCCAAAAACATGGGAGTTGCATAAAATTATCGATGTTTGGAATCAGCTTCATTTCTTTACATATTATTTAAATTCACTGCAATTGGCTGCGGGAGATATTGTATTTTCTTTAGTATTTAATTCTTTATTCGGTTTTGTGCTATCCCAATTGAAACCCAAAGGAACTTCTTTTTTAATGGTTTTATTACTCTGGACGCTTTTATTGCCCAATACGGTAAATATTGTCCCGGTGTATATGAATATCATCAATTTCCCGTTTTTACATCTTAATTTTTCGAATACGTTTTTCCCGATGTGGTTTATGTCGGGCGCCAATGCCTTTTTCACTTTAATCTTTAAAAGTTTCTTTGACGGCATTCCCCGTTCATTTACCGAGGCGGCTATGTTGGATGGATGCTCGCCGGTTAAAATTTTTTTCAAAATTTTTCTGCCCCTTAGTAAACCGGTCATGTTTGTAATTACAATTTTAACTTTAACTCAGTCATGGTCCAACTTTTTCTGGCCTTATATGGTTTTAACCAATCAGGATCTTTACACAGTCATGATCCGGATATTCACCATGATTCCCAGTGGCAACTCGGGTAATGGCTTAGCCGTTGATTGGCAGATGCTGGCGATCGTTTATTCAATGATTCCGCCGATAGTGGTTTTTCTGTTTTTACAAAAGTACATTATGCAGGGTGGTCTTACTTTGGGTGGTATTAAAGGATAATGATGACTGGAAAAGAGTAAAGGAGTCACAAGATGACCAAAGTAGGGGAACGTTATTTAGAGGTTGATCCATGGACGGTGGTAGAAAGTTCCTTCCGCCCAGAATTAGGAAGGGTCTCGGAATCTATTTTTTCATTGGCCAATGAATATATGGGTGTTCGTGGGTATTTTGAAGAAGGTTACAGTGGGGACCGACTCCTTGGAAGTTATTTCAACGGGTTTTATGAAGAAATTCAGGTTATTCAGCCTGCTGCCTATAAAGGGATGATAGCCAAGTCGCGTTTTATGGTCAATACCATAGATTGGCTTTATACGCGAATTCAACTGGACGGTGAAACTCTTGATTTAGCTAAGAGCAAATTTACCAATTTTCGCAGGGTTTTGGATTTCAGGACCGGTACTCTGTATCGCGAGTTTATTTGGGAAACCCGAAGCGGGAAATGGCTAAAAATAGTTTTTTGGCGGCTGTTGAGTATGGTAGAGCCAAATTTGGGCTGCCAACGTATCACCGTATCTCCGCTCAACTTTTCCGGATTAGTGGAAATGCAGTTGGGTTTGGATTTTTCACCGCTTCATGAAGCAACGGCTCAAAATTTTTGGAGCTGTGAGGAACGGCAGCAGCAGGAAAATATTGTAGCACTTTTGGGAAAAACCAATTCCTTGGGGCATCAGCTTTTTTCGGCTTTTTCCTTAAAACTTGGAGCACCGGTTCAGGCGAAGCTGGTTGAAGGTGAGAAATATATTGGTTTGAAATTCATTTTAGAACTATCGCAAGATAAATCAATTGACATTGACAAGATCGTAACCAACTATGCGGATAAAAACAGGAATACACCCTCCCGGGAAGTATGGAAAACGGGGATGAAGCAAGCACTTAAAAATCAGGATCTTTCTTTTGAGACAGTTCTGAAACAACACACTTCATATTGGAGTGAAGTTTGGCGGACCTCTGATATTACAATTGAAGGTGATCCCGAGAATCAACAAGGTATCCGGTTTTGCATTTTTCAACTTCATCAAACACTTCATGGCGCCGATTCTAATTCGAATATAGGGGCTAAGGGCCTCACTGGAGAAGCTTATAATGGACATACCTTTTGGGATACTGAAACTTATTGTTTACCGTTTTATATGTTCAATAATGCCAAAGCTGCCCGTAATTTGCTACAATTTCGGTATCGGACCCTTCCACAGGCTCAAGAAAGAGCCAGGGAACTCGATTGCCAGGGTGCCTTTTATCCCATTGCCACCATCGATGGAAATGAAGGCTGCGGTTTATGGCAACATGCCAGTTTACAGCTGCAGGTCGGTTCGGCAGTGGCCTATGGAATTTGGCATTATACCAAGGTATGTAATGATGACGACTTCCTTTATAACCAAGGAATAGAAATGCTGATTGAAATCAGCCGCTGTTATGCCAGCCGGGGTCAGTGGGGTCCCCGGACGGGCGAATTCGGTTTTTATGGGGTGATGGGCCCCGATGAGTTTCACATGATGGTTCATAATAATTGCTACTTGAATTTTATGGCCAAAAAGACTTTTGAATTTACGCTCCGGACTATCAAGAGGATGAAAACTTCCTGTCAGGAGTTGCTGCTAAAAGTGGAACAAAAGACCAGTTTGCAACCGTCCGAACTGGAAACTTGGCAGCATAT
>DNPQ01000371.1 GCA_003501335.1 Bacillota bacterium | reverse complement strand
TTGCATAACAACCGCCGATGAGGCCTCCCATACTAGTACCGGCTACGTAATCGACAGGAATCCGGTTTTCTTCCAGCCACTTTAATACACCAATATGAGCTAGGCCCAAGGCGCCTCCACCACCCAAGGCGATACCGATTTTGGGCCGTCCGGTACTGAAGGTTTCAGCCTGAACCGTATTGATTTTTAAACTGATACTGATTAACAGCGCCACCGTAACAATCCCTAAATAAACCAGGACCCGGATTTTTTTAGATACGAATCGTTTTACTATGACAATCACCCCGGGAGACCTTCCCCTCAAATTTGTTGTTACTTTTACTTGTTATTGCCTTCACTTAATATTAATTTAATATTTATCATTTTAGCTTAATATCCTTTAGAGATTCACTTGATCGATGTTAAAAAAAATTGAATTTGTGAAATCAAGTACAATTTCGACTATAAAAATGACAAAAAATAGAAGGGATGAATACTTTTCCCTTCGAATGAATCATTGCAGACTCAACTTTTTTCATAGCCAAGCCCTATATAATATCGTAACCTAATCCATTGCGGTTTTCGCTGGATTTGCTATTATCGAACAAGTTAGGCAATACCATAAGTTAATTATACCACGCCGTCGCTAAGCTCAACTAAGATATTGACCAAAGCTTTTTCTTGCTTTGAAACGCCGGATGGAAATGAAACATCCCCGGCGTTTTGGCCCGTCCCTAGGGCAGTCAATAAGTCAGCCCTAAACGGCTCATTCTCAATCCGTAATGGTGAGAGTAACCGTTCTGGCAGTGGCCGGAATTATACCGGCAGCTACAGAAGCGCTGAATGTATAAGTAATCGACTTACGAGAGGCTGTTACTTTTGAAATTCCGGTCACTAAATTATTGACAATAGCCGTTCATGTAACATTTCCGGCACTGGAGGCGGTATCGTTCGGCGCGCTTAAATTAATCTTCAGGCTGGTATTGCTGGGCATATTGCTATCCAATGCGCCTGTTATTTTCTTACCTGTTCCGTTGGTGGTTACTGCATATGTAGTTGCATTATCCGTTTCTTTTATTATAATATAAAAGAATCACTTCTTCATCCATCCAATTGTTGACATAGAGCCAGGAATTTGATACCATTAATTTTAACGTGTTTAAAACATATTTGATTTTAATCTGTCAGGGGCATTTTTAAATATGGAGAAGCCCTACAAAAAAACGCAACTAAACTTATTGCATGTTGCTTTAGCCTTGATTGATGAAGAAACTGCTCCAGAAATGAGTATCACCCGAGATATAGTGAAAAAGGCCGGGCTCAATATCGCCCTTGTCAATTGCTATTTTCAATTGAAAGATAACTTAATCGAGAAAGCGCTCGAAGTCAAAATGGTGCATATTGCTTCTGAAATGTACAATCCAGTCAATTCCCCCTCTGACCCGGTAGAAAAATTAAGAGATCTGCTTAAAAAAACTCCGAGTTCGGTGTCAAATATTCCTCTTTGATGAAACAATCTATCAACTTTGAATTAAAAAACGGCAGTAATGCCTCTGTCCGTATTATTTTGCCTGTGCTTCAAAAAATTTTCAAAAATAACAAGACCGAGCAGGAACTATGGATAATCGCCTTACAATTATTGCTTCCCATACAAACTATGAGTATTTATCCGGAAGTTTATCCAGAAAATTTAAATATAAATATTTTGAATATCCAAGTGATCTATCAAATTATTGATACTCTAGTCGATAATTTGTTGCCAAAAAAAAACACGTTGAATCCCAATTTGAATAATCCATCCAAGGAGAGCGGGGGCATTTATCATTTAAAAGATGTCTTGCAATTCAAATTGCTGAAGGTTAACCGTAAAAACCCCGCTCAACTACAGAAACGTTTGGTAGCTATGGGCTTGGGTATAAACAAGATTGGCTGCGTTCACCGGTAACGACTCAACCACCACCGGCTGAAGCCGGTGGATTCTTTGCCCGATTTTCAGTCAGCTAAAGAACCGGGGAGATTAAACCCGAAGGCAATTGTTGAGCTAAAGCCGTGGGTTTGAATCCCCGTTGTTGAGACAATCAATCAAAAACCCGGGATGCCGAATAAAATAGAACAATTAACAGTTGGAAAGGAATTGGTTTGGATGGAAAAAACGATTATTTCTTTTGGAGATTCCCTTCTCCGCCAGAAGGCAAAATCCGTAACTCAATTTGATAAAAAATTGTTTCAATTGCTTGATTGTTTAGCGGAAACCCTTTATGCGGCGAAAGGGGCAGGCTTGGCTGCCCCGCAAATTGGCGTTCTTCAAAAAGTGATTATCATGGATTGCGGAAAGGGCAAAATTGAACTTATAAACCCGGAAATACTGGAAATGCGAGGCGAACAAATCGGTCCCGAAGGTTGCTTATCTTTTCCCGGGTATACCGGAATTGTCAAGCGGGCTAATTATGTTAAAATCAGCACCATCACGCGAAAGCAAGAAAAAATAATCATTGAAGGAGAGGGCCTTTTGGCCCGTTGTATTCAACATGAGATCGATCACTTAAATGGAGTCTTGTTTATTGACCATATCCAAGATAATGAATTATACAATGATCAAACGCAAGAAAAAGTCCCTCTTCAAGCAGATATGCGTTTATCAAAGAAAAAATAATTTTATCTATTCACGCCAGAGTGACTTCTTCAGCTCAACCGTTCCGTTAGGTTTAAAGGAAACCCCTTCATCGATAAGCATTTCCCGTTGTCTTGCCTGACCACCGAAAACATATTCCGGCGCTAGTTGGCCATTACTATGAATCACCCGATGGCAGGGAAGCTTCAAATCCCCCGGAGCATTAAACATCGCTTGTCCAACTTGCCGGGCATAGTGAGGTGAACCGAGCAATAAACCAATTTGCCCGTAAGTCATAACCTTACCGGCTGGAATTTGGGCTACAATTTCATAAACATCATCAAAGAACTGTGCTTTTTTCATGAAAGTACCTTTATGGAAACAATTGATTATTATTTAGATAATTATGTCACGAACCGCAGGGAGTATGATGAGTACACGGGTTCCCTTCCCAATTTCACTCTTTACGTTGATTGCCCCCTGATGGGCATCAACGATCCATTTAACAATCGCAAGTCCCAGACCGCTACCATTTTGCGTTTTAAGGCGGACTTTATCGACTTGATAAAAACGATTAAAAATATGGGGTATTTCTTCTTCCGGAATACCAATTCCTGTATCTTCAATGACTAACTTCACCCCATCGCCTTCAGCCAAAGAATGAATCGTTATTTTTCCCGTTTCCGGTGTAAACTTTATACTGTTATCCAATATGGCCCGTAACATTTGTTTCAACAATTTTCGATCACCAAAAAATAAGATCTTTTCATTATGTTCTAGTATCACTTGATGATGATCCGCAATGATCCTTGTTTCCCGATAAACTTCATCAATAAATTCATCCAGCCAAAATGATTCTCTGTTGATCTTATGGACATTACTGTCACTACGTGCCAAAAAAAGCAATCTTTCAATTAAATCAGCCATATTGGCGGCTTCATTTTTAATCACTGTAATGGACTCTTGCAAGATTGCCTTTTCCTCTTTACCCCAGCGATCAAGCAAATTGATATAACCCTGAATAACGGAAATTGGGGTCCGCAGTTCATGGGAAGCATCAGATACAAATTGGTTTTGACGCTCAAAAGACTGTTGCAAGCGATCGATCATGGCATTAAAAGTAGTCGCCAGATCCATCAATTCATCTTTAGGTCCGAGCATACTAATTCTTTGGTTCAGATCATGGATGCTAATGCTTTGAGCCGTCGCCGTAATCCTTGAAATAGGCTTTAACACTTCACGGCTAATAATATAACCGGATAAAATAGCAATAAACAAGCCTGTCAGTTCAGCTCCCAGCATTAAAAAAGCTAACAATTTGAGGAAATGGAACACATTTCGTAAACTTTTCACAACCTGCAAATAGGCATATGATTTGCTTTTCACATTGATAATCCGGTTTTGATACAATAAATTCCCCTGAATGATCGCTATTCGATTGGTTTTTACAGGAATTTTTTCGGGAATTTTTAGGTTGAATTTCGCGGATTCATTGATAATTCTACCGTGTTTGTTAACTATTTTTACATAAATATTATCATTGGAAGGTATCCCCAAGATTAGGTCTTTATCCACCAAATCAGCCTTTTGCTGCCCGGACTCATGAAATTGGTCGATAATCATATCGCCCGTATCCGTAACTTGGGCAATGGCTTGTTGCATTAAAAAATAATTAACGCCATAGAGAATTGAAATATTTAATAGCGTTAAAATCAAGAAGAATATTCCAGCATAGATGATGGTCAACTTCCAAGATATCTTGGCAAATCGGATTCTATAAAATTTCATTCTGTACCACGCCCGCACGCTTCCTTTAAGATATATCCAACTCCCCGAATCGTATGAATCAATTTATCTTCAAATGGTTCGTCGACTTTATCCCGTAAGTATTTAATATAAACATCAACGACATTGGTGCCGCCATAATAATCATAGCCCCAGACTTTCTCCAAGATATGTTCCCTGGTCAATACGATCCCCTGATTTTCGATAAGGTACTCCAGCAAGTCGTATTCTTTTTTGGTTAATTCAATACTTTTGCCGTTCCTAGTAACTTGATGGCGTGTCCCATCCATTATCAAATCTCCAATATGTAACTCCTTTGGAGAAGAATCTTTTATTTGATGCCGTAGTGCCACCCGTAACCGGGCCAACAACTCCTCAATTGAAAAGGGTTTGGTAATATAGTCATCCGCTCCGATATCAAGTCCCATTACTTTGCTTTCAATATCGTCCTTGGCTGTTAACATGACAATGGGGACATTGGAAAAATGCCGGATACGGCGGCAGACTTCCATTCCACTCAGTCCAGGCAACATAATATCCAATATAATGAGATCATAGTGAGATTGCTTAACTTTCTCCAATCCCTCCCGGCCATCCGTTTCAAGGTTTACTTGGTAGCCTTCGTGAAGCAATTCAAGTTCAAGAAATCTTGCAATTTGTTTCTCATCTTCAATGATTAGTAATTTGGTGGCAGCCATGGTAATCTCCAAAATCATAATTTAGCCGGCCCGATGTTGCTTGTAGTCGAGCTTGTTCCATTCCATTGTAACAAGGTCATTCCATAAAAGCAAGATACCTCCTTTTGCTCAATAAAAAAGTACCCCATAAAGGCGGTACTTTTACTTGATTAGATCTTGAAAAATAGTTTACTTCAGCTGTCTCACTTTTTTGCAGCAGCTTGGGTTGAAGTGGTGGTTGTTGCGGTTTTAGCAGCAACTGGTGCAGCATCAGCAGCATCTTTTAAAAT
>DNPQ01000546.1:537-3183 GCA_003501335.1 Bacillota bacterium | reverse complement strand
TCAAGAGGGCCGGGCATTTAGCTCTCAAACGCATGCTCCTTTGGATATGCGAATGGACCAATCAGACCCATTTTCGGCCGCCGATTTAGTGAACACGGCATCGGTTGCTGAATTGTCTAAGATTCTATGGGAGTATGGCGAAGAACGTTGGAGTAAACGTATCGCTGAATTCATTGATAAATATCGCCAGAATAAAAGAATTGAAACGACTGGTGAATTGGTAGAAATCATTAAACAAGCTATTCCGGCTGCTGCTCGTAGAAATGGGCCTCATCCGGCCCGCCGAACTTTTCAGGCAATCAGGATCGCGGTCAACCGGGAGTTGGAGGTTTTACAGCAAGCATTAGAAAAGTCACTTACAATTCTTAAGCCTGGCGGGCGAATTGTAGTCATTTCCTTCCACTCTTTAGAAGATAGGATCGTCAAGACAACTTTTGCAAAATGGGCCAAAGGATGTATCTGTCCAAAAGAGGTTTTGATTTGTCAATGTGGACAGTCACCGAAGGTTCGGATTATCACCAAGAAACCGGTTCTACCATCCGGGGAAGAGACTCTGAAAAATTCTCGGGCACGAAGTTCCAAACTTCGTTGCGTTGAGAAAGTGGTCTAGGCATTTAGGAGAGTGCATAACATGATATTGGCAGAAAAGCAGCAGATATCAGGAGAATTTTATAGTACTATCACGATTACACAAGCTCGTCCGCGGCATCGTCAAGGGCTTAAACCATTCTTGATTATTGGCGGGTTATTCCTGTGCTTAAGTTTGATTAATCTCTGGATTCAAGTAGTCAATGTAAAACGCAGCGATGAAATTAAAAACTGCCGGGCCCAGATTCGCGGTTTAGAACGAGAGTCTATCCAAACCCGAATTGAAATGGCTCAACTGGAGTCCTTTGAACGAATTTCAAAAATTGCTCAAACGCAGTTGCACATGAAAGTCGCTGGCCCCACCGATTACCAGTTAATTGCCGGGGTACCGTCTTTGCATCCGAATGAACCTCATCCCTATAATGGCATAACGAAAACAGCGCTTCCCAATAACCATGTTTGGGGAAGAGTGGCTGCCTGGTTTGAAGGGGTTAGGGCGGCAATGGCGCAATCTAATTAAGTTAACAGTCTGAATCGAAAATTGAAGCTCATAACGGAAAAATAAAAGTTGCTAGACAGATGATATTCATCCATTGAATTATGGTTTAAAGTTTAAAACATTATTTATCATTTTGTTTCAAAATACAAAAGACCATCTATAGGCAGATTAAGCCTCTTCGACTAGTAAGCGACCAATGGCGCGTTGGAGTTTTAACCCGAACCACAGAATCCGATAATGTAGACTCCAGTTTTACAATGGGACTTGTGAAAATGTTAACTATGCTGTGGAGGGAAATCAGTGAATTATAGTGGAATTCATTCTAAAAAAAGAGTTGCTATTTTACTTTTCGCAGCGATTATATTATTCGGAGGTTTAATTTTACGCGTAATTTATCTTCAAGTTTTTATGGCTGGATGGCTAAAAAAGTCTGCTGAGGATCAACGGTTTCGCGCACTGGCGGTTTTACCGCGCCGGGGTACTATATATGACCGGCTTGGAAATGAATTAGCAATCAGTGTAGATGGAGATTCAGTATATGCAATTCCAGCTGAGATAGGTTTTGAAAATAGTCCAATCAGTAATAAAGTGAGTGCAAGAGAAAAGAAAGCCGCCAGGGACCGGGAAAAAAGCGATATCGCCAATATTGTGGCCGGTATATTGGGGATGAATCAACAGCGGGTAAAGAGGCTCATTACTTCGGGAGCCTCTTTTGTTTGGATTAAACGTAAAGCATCCATTGAAGAAGTCAATCAGCTACGATTACGAATTAATGATAAGAAGAACCGGATCCATGGGATTGAAATTACTCAAAAAGCACAACGCTTTTATCCGCAGTCATCCCTGGCAAGCCAAGCAATAGGAATTGCCGGGATCGATAATCAAGGCTTGGAAGGTTTGGAACGCCAATACGACTCTTATTTACGGGGAGTGCCAGGCAGCGAACAAGCGGAATTTGACACCACCGGCCATTATATACCTCAGGGTGATCGCCGGTATTTGGCTCCAACGGACGGAGATTCGTTAGTTTTAACGCTCGATCAGAATTTACAATATATTGTCGAGCGGGAACTGGATAAAGCCATTGCTGATACCAAATGCAAACGGGCGATGGCGGTGATTGTCAATCCTCAAACGGGTGAGGTGTTGGCGGTGGCCTCCCATCCTAGTTTTGATTCTAATTATTTCGGTAACTTCCCGGTCCAGAACCGACGGAATCCTATTTTTACGGATATGTATGAACCCGGATCGAGTTTTAAGGTTTTCACTTCGGTGGCAGCTTTGGAAGAGGGTCAAATTACACCGGAAACTAAATTTTTTGATCCCGGATTCATTATCGTGGACGGAAGAAGAATCAATTGTTGGAAACCGGGGGGTCATGGCAGTCAGACTTTTGTGGAGGCGCTTGAAAACTCCTGTAATCCGGTATTTGCATCGATCGCCCTTCATTTAACCAAAGAAACATTTTACAAATATATTAAAGAGTTTGGCTTTGGAAGTAAAACAGGGGTGGATTTCCCGGGAGAATCCGGGGGTAGTTTACAACGGATTGATAAAGT
>DNPQ01000546.1:0-123 GCA_003501335.1 Bacillota bacterium | reverse complement strand
GAAATTTCACCGCCAGGTCATTCGCCAGGTATTATCCACTAAAACGGCCGTTTTGATGAATCAATTGTTACAACAAGTGGTTACTAATGGTTCCGGAATGAAAGCTTATTTGGAAGGATACCG
>DNPQ01000089.1 GCA_003501335.1 Bacillota bacterium | reverse complement strand
CTGAAAGTTTTGGTCCATCAAATTGCCGGAATCCTTGCCCGGAGGGTTGTTTGCCGAAGTAAAGTCGGTGACACGCTGGAACAGGGAGGAATTTTCGGGTTAATTAAATTTGGTTCCTGCACTGAGGTTATTTTCCCCAGTGATGTGGAGGTCAATGTCAAAAAATATGATAAAGTCAAAGCCGGTATTACAGTGATCGGTACTTGCAAGTAAACTAGGATACAATCTTTCATCCTACGATGCCAAATTTTATCCTCTAAAGTTTCATCATCAGAAATTGAAGGGCTGCAAAAATACTGAACGTCATCAAGAGAAGCCAGGTCGACCAATGACACAGTACTGTCAAAAGTTTACCTGACTTCACTGGCTTTTGTGGGATCTTGGCATTGTATCGCAGGAGTAAAATGAATAGAATAATCCCGGAAATCACAAATGCCGGTATTTGGATGACTAAATCACTCCCTGTAATTGGCCTTACGCTACCAAAATCCGGTATCAGATAAGAAACCGTAAAAATCAAGCCATTATTCAGTAAATGCCCCAGACAGGCTAAGATGATAGAATCATACAAGCAAACCAACCAACCGCAGAGAAGGCCCAATATGAAAGGCCCCCAAAAATTCTGAATATTTAGATGAGCCATACCGAACAAAAGAGCGCTGATAAAAATGGCTTTGCCGTTTCCTAAAATTTTTCGATAATTTTGAAGGATAAATCCTCTAAAAAGTATTTCTTCAGCCAGGGCTGGTAAAATAGCAATTGCTACCAATGAAAGCAGTAACTCGGAAAGTCCTTGCGTTTTCGGGAGATTCGGCGGGACGACTTTACCCCAATTTTGAAGAATATAACGAAATAGCAAATCAATATAAGAAGCTACATAAATGCCGCAAGTCACGATAATTAGGGTTACCCCGGTTTTTTTTAACCCCGGCAGTTTGGGTTTCAGGATTTCCCGGTAATCCATTCCCTGTAAACCAATCCATCCAAGCGTTATTACCAGGATCGCCGTTTCCAAAATAATGCTTCCCAAAACCATTTGCTCTTCAAATATCAGGCTGCAGGTTATGACCAGGAGAAGAATGAAAAAAAGAAATAAATTAATTTTTCCAACTTGCAGCAGCTGTTCATGGGCCTTCTTATTCTCTACTTGGTTACCCGGAACCGGTCCGAACGCTTCAGGGTTCATGGCGCTCATTCTTTTCTCCTACTTGATTTTGAACTTGCAAGATAGTTCCCTTGGTAATAATCCTTTCACCAAAACGATCCCGTAGCTTGTCAATCGTTTGATGCAATTTTGTCAAATCTTTCTCCGGAAGCGGGGATTCCGTTTCAAAAAGACCCAACTGAGCGCGGGATTTGTTTTCAAAATCACTGACACTCACGCCAATTAATCTCACTTTGCAAGCGGCTTTCGGAATTCTCTCAAAAAGTTTCAGCGCTTCGTGATAAATTGCTTCTTCAAAATCGGTAGGTTCGTCGAAGGTACTTCTTTTGGTGAGAGTTTTGAAATTAGAGTCCCGCAGCTTTATGGTTATCACCCGGCCTTTGACATCATTTTGGCGGAGCCTGCGGGCCACTTGGTCACACAACCACAGTAATACTCCCACCAAAAATTGATGATCCTCAGTATCAACTTGAAAAGTAATTTCATGACCGATACTCTTGACCGACTCATTGGGGGTAACCGGGCGTTCATCGTGGCCATAAGCTAATTCATACAACTGCAGTCCAAGCTCACCCAAACTATCCGCCAGTACTTGCGGACTGGTTTGGCGTAACTCTCCAATCGTACCAATCCCCAATCCATGTAATGTCTCAGCTGTTTTAGGCCCCACTCCCCATAGCTTTTCAACCCCAAGCCTTTCCAATATCTCATGGACATTTTCGGGCGTAATCACCACAAAGCCATGGGGTTTTTGCAAATCGGAGGCCAATTTCGCCAAAAATTTGTTGGGAGCAATTCCGACTGAAGCCGAAAGGCCTAATTTGTTTTGAATTTCCTCGATAATTCGTTTGCCAATCGATTCGGCCAACCCAAAAATTTGCTGCGAGGCAGTCAAATCCAGAAAAGCTTCATCCAGAGAGAGCGGTTCAATAAGAGGCGTATATTCCGCCAATAGATGCATAATGCTCCGGGATACCTCTGTGTACCGGCCACCCCGAACAGGCAAAAAAATCCCCTGAGGGCAAAGACGATAAGCCTCTTTAATCGGCTGCGCCGAATGGACTCCGTATTTTCTGGCTTCATAGGAACAGGTTGAAACAACTCCGCGCCCTCTTGGGTCAGCACCGACAATAACCGGTTTCCCCCGAAAACTGGGATTATCATGCTGTTCCACAGAAGCAAAAAAAGCATCCATATCCATATGTAAAATTTTACGTTCCAAGAGGTTCCTCAACTTCCACCCTAGTGTCATTTCCATTATATATCAAGCATTCTTATGAAACTAGTATTTCAAAAATATTCCATCTTAAATTACAGCATTTTTAAACCTCGATCCGGCAAGTACATTACAATTTT
>DNPQ01000583.1 GCA_003501335.1 Bacillota bacterium | reverse complement strand
ATCGGCAAAGCGACCATCAAAATCAGCATGATTTGTTCCAGCAGCCAGCTGAACATCACCAAATGAAAATATTTACTGGTGGCATAGACCACAAAGATAATAATCAGGGCGTTTAAAAAAAGGAAACCTTTAGTTCCCCGCATCATTTTAAATAATTGATAGACAACCATTAAAACCAGCAAGAGGTCGATCAAGGTCAACACAATATGTTGGGTAAAGATAAACTGAAACATCATCCACCTCCCTGGTCCTTTTTTTCTTTTCTCTATTCCAAAATATTTGACATCTTTACGGAAAATCCTTTTTGCCTTGATTATGAATGTTTTTCCAAACTATGCCCAATAAAAAAGGAACTGCATCCTTGCCCAGTTCCCGCACTTATCGTTCGATTGTATAAAAAATTTAACAGGCAAAATATCAAACATAAACCTGTCCATGCCCCGCGAAAACTGCGGCAAGTTTGCTACCCTTATTTTTTTTGATAAATTTCTTCTTTTAAGATCCCGATAAAAGGAAGATTCCGGTATTTTCCGGCGTAGTCCAGCCCGTAACCGACCACAAACACATCGGGTATTTCAAAGCCGTTATACTCCGGCTGAATTTGCATTTTCCTCTGACTGGGTTTATCCAGCATCGTGGCAACTTTCAAACTGGTAGGCCTTCGCGAGCGTATATTTTGCAATAAATAATGAAGGGTCAGACCGGTATCAATAATATCTTCAACGATGATCACATCGCGTCCCTCGATGCCCATGTCCAAATCTTTCATAATTTTCACGGTTCCGCTGGACTTGGTGGAAGCTCCGTAACTGGAAACTGCCATCAAATCGTATTCCAGGGGGAGATCAATGGCCCGGATCAGATCGGCGAGGAAAGGCACCCCGCCTTTAAGGATTCCTACTAAAACCAGATCCTTCATTTGATAATCCTTGGTAATCTTTGAGCCAATTTCCTGAACCCGTTGATCAATCATTTCCTTTGAAAAAAGGACCTCTTTTATATCTTGGTTCATGCAAGCAAACCTCCCTGAAAATATATAAATAGATATTACTCCAGGAAAGGGGCAGTGTCAAGATGAAACCCTCCTCGCACTAAGGCTATTACCACTTCATCTGGAAAGGTGACAAGGAATAAGAGTGACTTAAGCCAAGTAGTACGGCTAAAACAAAAAAACGAGGGCCGAAGCCCTCGCCTTTTACGAAACCACGCTTATTTTAGAAATTAACTTGAACCCATGCCCGGCTGCGGTTTACAGGGTTGCCATCAAAATAAACGCCTTGGACATCGTTGAGAATTCTCTTAAAGTTGATGCTGTATTGGCCAATTTTATAGCTGGTCAAAAATGCAAGCGGATGTTTGCTATAATCGCCGCTATAATTCAAAGGATCATCTTGGAAGTTATATTCTACAGTAGCTGAGAACGGACCGTTAGGAGCAAAGTTTAAACCGACGACTTCATCGGCATTGGGCTTACCATAGGTACCGTCACTGTCATACGGGGCAACACCATAACTTACATAAGCTTTTAAAGCACTGACTTTGCAAAATGCGCTGACATCATAACCAGCTTTATCAAAAGCGCCCACCCGGGTGGTTGCTAAGGCCACACCGAAATGTTCGCCAGCATAGGAAAGCGCTGCCAGGTAACCGGTATCAGTGGAATCAGTGCTGTCATAAGTATAGCTATAAGTACTAGCATCTGCAGTTTTATTAAAACCATATTCTTCCCCAGCTGCGGCAACGCGCAAAGACAAATGTTCAGCTAAAGTGGCATCGAGTACGGCAGCTGACTCTGATTCCAAGAAATAGTTAGGATCAGCTAAAATAGCTGTCGAAGCAACGGCCTGAAAGTCATCGTTGGTTAAGCTCAATTGAGCAGGACCAAAATTGTACTTAATCCATAGGGATTGATCGGTTGTTGTACGGGTTCTGTCTGAATCATTATTGGCACAAATATCAAGCCCATCGGTCACGGTCAATTTATCACTTAACTTGGCAGCGATGTATAATTCATACTCACTGTGAAACTTTGTATCATTGTCTGTACCATTGCTAGCCACCTGATCACGGTAAAATTCGGCATCGCCGGTAAAGCTTACATCGGTAGCCATCGCAGCGGCTGTGAAAGCTAAAATCATGACTGCGCTTAAAACAATCGCTAATAATTTTTTCATAAAAATCTTTCCTCCTTATTTTGACTACTTAGTGCTTGTCTTACCTGTACTCGTGATGTTCTCCACACTCCCCCTTTGATATATACATCATCCGGAGCGACATTACGAGGGTTCCATGTTGTCCTCATAAGGTCCGGAAGCTTATTATCCAAATATCGGAATGCAAAAAAACAAATTTATACTGGTGTTGTTATATTAATCGATTTTACAAAAAATGTCCAGGAATTAATTTCCTCAAATTAGCTTAATTTCCTGCTAATTTTTTATTTATATTAATAATATGTAACGGGATTGCATTAAATTCCAGAAATGCGCCATTGACAAAAAAATTTCTGTTGTAAGTAAACAGGCGTTTTTTATATGATTATTGTGATATATTTTAAAAAATAATTTTTATATTTAATTATTTTTATTTATAACAAATAGATAAATTGTTACTATACGAATTAAATGACTATATGAATAATTTTGTTAATAATAATAACTCCCTGTACAACTTGAAATTACGGTAGGGCTTGGGCCAAAATAATTACCCTTCCCCTTAAAGGGAACCGGCTGAAATTAATGGTCCATGATGAATGGCTGGAACGACCAAGCCCCGCCAATAAGACCAGAAGAATCATGCTAATCCCTTTTAAGGGCTAGGGTCGCTCTTAGACTCATCATAACAAGGTAGAACTGTACGCTTTCTTAAGGGTTCATTGAGAATCAAGCAGGATCATGTTGCTTCAGTTCATAAGATAAGAT
>DNPQ01000533.1:1169-13404 GCA_003501335.1 Bacillota bacterium | reverse complement strand
ATGTCTTGTCTTTTTTTTCAAGCAGAAGACGGCATACGAGATACATCGGTGACTGGAGTTCAGACGTGTGCTCTTGGGGGAAAAAATAAAAAGGGATGTTTTTATGAATCCGGCTAACCTTCAAAAAAATGAATGTTCCGATAAAAAGCGGGAATATTAGGGATGAGGTGGTTTAAATTGGCGACAGGATTAACAGTTTTTGGAATTATGGTTGATCAACGAGACCAAAATGCTCCAGATATGCAAGAGGTGATCACCAAATATGGCCGGGACATCATTGGCCGGATGGGGGTGCCCAGTCCATCAAAAGAGCAAGGATTAATTACCCTCATTTATGAAGGTGAATCGAAAAACGTCACTGTTTTTCGAAAAGAATTAGAAGATATATCAGGGGTCACTGTCCAAACGATGACTTTTACACAATAACCCGGGATTATGGGTTATCATCATGAGTTGGAGGATCGAAAATGAAAAAAATCAAGCTTTGGCTTACTGCCATAAGAGTGCCTTTCTTCAGCGCCGCTATTATTCCGGTCTTAGTAGGGACTGCTCTTAGTAGTCGGCTTGGAAATTTTCATTTAATCAAATTGTTTTTAGCTTTATTAATCGTTATTTCCTGTAACGCCGGAGCTAATCTAATCAATGATTATTTTGATGCTTTAGGCAGTGATCTAATTAATCAGGCCCCCACGCCGTTTAGTGGGGGTAGTCGTTTGATTCAACAAGGTCTTTTATCACGAAAAGCATTTTATAAAGGGGCTAAGGTCACTTATGGTATAGCTTTCCTTACAGTCTTTATATTAACTTGCGTCTGTCAAAACTTAAGTATTTTATTTTTGGGAATAGCCGGAATTATTATTGGAATTACTTACAGTGCAAGTAAAACCTACGGTATGGGTCGGGGTTGGGGGGAATTAGCTGTGGGGATGGGATTTGGTCCCTTGGCTACTGCCGGAAGCTTTCTATTACAGACTAATTTCTTGGTGCCCGAAGCCTTCCTAGCCGGGATTCCCGTGGGTTTCCTGGTCATGGGGATATTAATATTGAATGAATTTCCCGATCTGGAAGCGGATCGGACTGTCGGGAAACGGAATTGGATCGTTAGGGCTGGTGGCGGGGTTCGAGGCCTTTGGATTTATCTTACGGTCATTTCACTGGCTTATTTTACATTAGCCGCTGGAGTTTTTTGGGGTGTATTTCCCGCCAAAATTTTAGTTTCTTGCTTTACCATCCCATTGGCTGTTTGGGTACTATTGAAAACTAATCAATATCATGGGAAAAACCCGGAGATTATTCCGGCTTTGGCTGGTAACGTGGGTTTACATTTTATAACCGGCCTATTGATATCTGTGGGCTTATGGTGGAAATAAAAATATTTTCTATAAGGCAACTTTTTGTGGTATAGTTGAAAAGGATATTTCCCCAGTTTTGACGATTAATTTTACCATGGTGTCGGCTCATGGTATTTTTACTTTTTTGTTTTTACATTGAGGCTGTCTAAAAAGTAATTTAAATAAAATTACTTTTGGGACAACCTCCTTTTTATTGGGGCTTTTTGTGCCAGCAAATTAATTGGGTTTGCTTCCAATGAAGTTTTTTGTAATATTCCAGGGCCGGAGCATTTCCACAATCCGCCAGCAATTCTAAACGTCTCGCGCCGTGCTCGTAAGCCCATTCTTCGATTTGGGTTAAGACGGCTTGTCCGATTCCTTGCCGGCGGTAGTCTTTATCCACCACCATGTCCTCAATTAAAGCTGCTTTACCGCCTTCGGCTGTGGTAATTAGGAGCTGAGCCGTACACATCGCAATAATTTTGTCTTCTAGTTCGGCGACCATAATACAACGTTGCTCAGAATCCTCTAGCATCAGTTCCAGGCCTTGGCGTTGTTTTGCTTCATTAAAAGAAAAATCGGCTTCAATGGTGAATAAAACCTTTAATAAAGAGACGAGCCCGGGTAAGTCCTGCGGAACGGCCTTCCGAATTGAGTAATTGATTGGCACAAGAAACACCTCCAACATCAATTTACGATGTTATTTTTATTAGTGTATGACAGACTTATTTTGCCGTCAAGATGCAACGTGCTTGTTAAAAAATTTTTATTCCAAAAACAAACAGTCGGCCCATGATTTGATGGGTTGTTTTTATTTTACGACTCCTGTAAAATGTGGACTCTTCGCCAAGGGCTGAAAGAACGATAACCATAGAGGAAGATTTCTTGTTCTATGGGACTTTAGCCGTTGGGTGAAGAAATAAAAGTAGAAAGAAGGTAAAAAATAATGCAAAAAATCATATGGAAATATGGGATTCTTTTGGGAATCTTATCACTGAGCATAGTGTATGCAGGGCCTGTTTATGGCTATCAGGGAAATTCATTGAACTGGCATGGTTGGCCGATTCCGGGTCAACGAACGGGGCCTTCGATTCCCCGCTATTCAAAGCCTGTTCAAAATCCGGTATCTGGAGTTGGAACAGGGAATCATTCTTCGGTTCAAGTTTTAACTTTGGACGAGAGCTATATTTTAAAACAGGTAAATATTGAGCGGACAAAAGTGGGTTTGGGGGTTTTACAGATTGATAACCGGTTAGAGCAAACCGCTAGAGCGAAATCTATGGATATGATCAAAGGTGGTTATTTTGGTCATCAATCCCCAACACTTGGAAGCCCGTTTGATCAAATGAAAAGAGCGGGAATCAGCTATCACTGGGCCGGAGAAAATATAGCCGGTAATTTTTCCGCCGCAGGGGCTATGAAGAGTTGGATGAATTCTTCAGGCCATCGGGCTA
Organism: Bacillota bacterium; assembly: GCA_003501335.1. GTDB lineage: Bacteria > Bacillota > UBA4882 > UBA8346 > UBA8346 > UBA8346. Next base: position 10,619 of record DNPQ01000533.1, on the reverse strand, counting down.
ACATTTTAAATCCGAATTTTAGCCGGATCGGTATCGGAGTTATCGATGGTGGCCCCTATGGGAAGATGTTGACCCAGCAATTTATCGGATAATGATATTTGAAAGTAAGAATGTTATGAGTTAAGGTTATGCAATCTATATCAGATTGTGTGATATAGATTGCATAACCTTATTGATGATAAAATACTTAAAAATAGGTTCTTTGATGATTATAATCTTATTGGTAAGGCGTAAAATAGAGGTCTTTCTTTTTTAAACCGTTTTGCTTGGCTAGGGACTTCCAATTATGGTTACCCATCATAAAGTAAAGTCTTCTGGGAAATTTGACAGATATGCAGATATTTTCGATATCATCAAAGGTATCACTTTGAATATCCTGGAGGATTTTTGCGAAGGCATCATTTAAATTGCGCCAGGTTTTTTTCAGGAAGGGCGCGTCTTTGGCTTCCAGTAACATACCTCCGCCACCAATCATAATAGCGAATCGAAAATAGGCATGGATATGATGGCTAAAACTTTGGATGACTCGAGCTGCTTCCAGGTTGATGCCTGGTTCGGGGAAACCACAGTTAACAATGGTATAAACCTTCATTGGCTTTGATTGGATTTCATGCTTTTTCATGAAGTTCAGATAATCTTCTAAAAATCGCGTTAAAATACCGGGTAAACAAAAAAAGTAAAGCGGGAAAGCAATGACCAAGGCATCGGCTTGGGAGAGGATTGTAAAATCTTCATCGGTTGTATGATGAGAGATACTTTTTCGGACATCAATAGTATTTTTTTTCAGGGAAGGACTGTTTACCATACCTTCTAGGATTTCAAGGAGATATTTAGATAGGGATTGTTCAGCCATTTTTGGACTTGCGCTGATCAAAACAACATTTTTCATAGATGGCCACCGACCTTTTCAAGTTTTATGTCACTGAAAGCGTCACGAATATAGTTTTCGGTATTTTGGTAAAAGAGGACTTCGATATGGCTACGGTGTTTTTTATTAATGTCGGTGAAAAGTTGCCGGTCTTCCTCGGAAAGATTATCCCCATAACCAATCATGATTAATTTGGGATATGATATATATCGAGGAGGATGCATGGTTGAACCATCCTGTCTTGTTTCGAAAAACGGCAGCATATTGGGAAGGGATCGATCAATGGCATTTTTGATATTGGCGCTAAATTGACCAAAAATGACTGGGCATAGATAAATCACAGTAGCGCTATTCATATATTCTTGGTTTATTTTGGTCATTAGATCGTTCATGACACATTCCCCGGGCTTTTGAATCCAACAGCCAAAGCAGCCCATACAATAGGTTAGATCATCCCGACCTATATTTATGAATTCGGTTTCAAAACCCTTAGTTTTTAAAAAAGTGACGATGGATACTTGGAGCTTTTGAAAAGTTTCGCTAGAATACTCTTTATCTGTGATAATGGTAGCTTTCATATTTTTCTCCCTTCAATGTTTACATTGGCAACATTAGTATATCGCAAAATGTTTACTGTGTCAACATAGAGGTGTATACTTAATGATATGCTATATTCATTGTTCTTTGCGTTGCCGGTTACTATTTTATAATTTTATTGTAAGGCATTTTTTGTAGAGGGACTCATAGAAAGGATGAACTTACTTTGGCGCAGGAAAACTATCATCATGATAATTTAAAATCGGAATTGATTCAAGAAGGTTTAAAGTTACTGGATAAAGAAGGGTATGAGGGTTTTTCATTGCGTAAAGTGGCTAAGGCATGTAGTGCAAGCCATGCCGCACCCTATAGACATTTTAAAAACAAGGACGAGCTTATTTTGGCGATTGGTAAGGAAATTATGCATAAGTTTGGGGAAGCCCTTCAACAAGCTGTGGATCAATATCCGGATAATCCCCGATATCAGCTTAAAGAAATGGGTTGCGCCTATATTAAGTTTTTTGTCGAAAATCCGGAATATCTACGGTTAATGTTTTTGAGCGATTTGAGTGAGAAATTCAGAGATAGCCTTGAGAAGCATGATCAATGCCAAGAGGTAGCGGATAAAAATAAGGAAGATTCTTTCACAATTTTATCAGAAACAGTAAAACGTTATAAGGCAGAGATTGTAAATGATGCCGACTCTGCTATGGACCAAGACGCGCTCATATTGTACAGCTGGGGACTCGTACACGGTATGGCGATATTAATTGCCAGAAAGGAATTTTCCTATCCGGGGGATCCTTTGGAACTTGCTAGAAAAATAATCTGGAAGAACGTGTTTTTGGAATAAAAACGGTTTTGGGATTGTTCTTGATCGCTTATTTACAACCGTAATAGAATCATGAGAAAGATATTGTTGGCTATATTTTATTATCAGGAGGTACCCAAGTGATCAATGTTTTGTTGATAATTGCCTTCTTGCTGGTAGTGAATCTTATTCTGCTGTGCATTTTACTGGCTCGTTCATCTCAAAACCGGGACTATCAGGTAGAGGCCCGGTTAGAAGTTTTTGAAAAAAATCAGGAAAAAGCGGAGCGGGTTTTGCGGGAGGAAACAGCCAAAAACCGGGAAGAAAGTCTCGGCAATGCCAAGTTACTCCGGGAAGAATTAAGTAATTCTTTTAAAATGATCAGTGATACCTTATTGGGGCGGATGGCTGAAATTGCCAATTTACAACGCAGCCAGCTGGAGGTCTTTGCGGCGCAATTAGCGAATCTGACCAAGAGCAATGAAGAGAGAATGGATAAAATGCGGCAGACTCTTGAGGAAAAGTTAAAGCTGCTTCAAGAGGACAACTCGCAAAAGCTGGAGCAAATGCGAGCCACTGTCGATGAAAAGTTGCATGAGACTTTAGAAAAAAGGTTAGGGGATTCCTTTAAGCTGGTGAGTGAACGCTTGGAGTTGGTCCATAAGGGATTGGGAGAAATGCAGACACTCGCCTCCGGAGTTGGCGATTTGAAGAAAGTGCTCACCAATATTAAGACCAGAGGAACCTGGGGTGAAATTCAACTGGGAAATTTGCTGGAACAAGTTTTAGCCGTTGAACAGTATGAGACGAATGTTATTACCAAGAAAGGCAGCAATGAAAGGGTCGAGTACGCTGTTAAGTTGCCGGAAGGAGTGCTGCTGCCCATTGATGCCAAGTTTCCACAAGAGGATTATCAGCGGTTGATGGAAGCCGAGGAACAGGCCGATCAGGTTTTGGTTGAAGAATACGGCAAGCAACTCGAGGCCAGAATTAAAGCGGAGGCTAAGGATATCCAGGATAAGTATTTAGATCCGCCTTTTACGACGGACTTCGGAATTATGTTTTTGCCGATAGAAGGTCTGTATGCCGAAGTTTTGCGAAGACCCGGTTTGGTTGATATTTTGCAAAGGGAATACCGGGTTAATGTGACAGGTCCGACGAGCCTTGCGGCGCTATTAAATAGTCTGCAAATGGGTTTTAGAACCCTGACGATTCAAAAACGCTCTAGTGAGGTTTGGTCTTTATTGAGCGCCGTGAAGACCGAGTTTGGCAAGTTCGGCGACTTACTTGAAAAAACCCATAAGAAACTGCAAGAAGCCAGTAATACGATTGTCGATGCAGCCCAAAAATCCAGAGGTATTGAAAGAAAGTTGCGGCAGGTGCAACAATTGCCGGCTGCGGAGGCAACAAATTTATTAGCGGATATTCAGGATGCCGAGGGAGAGGGAGATGCAGAGACTGCAGGGACATCGAGCGAAGAGTGATAAGGGGCTGAGAGAAGTTTCTAATGAAACCGGATTGGAATTGGCCAACTGAGACCGGGAGGGGGGCTACGGATCGATCTCAATGAATCGGGAAGGAATCCGGTCGTTTGGTACGGTCATGGAAAAGATTTATTATTTGCTGGAAAAAATTATTTCTGTGAGTGAATCGATGTTTTTGGGTTTGGAAATAATTTTTTATTGAAAGAAAAAAATTACTTCTGTCTCAGAAATATTTTTTTTTAGAGCTGGATTGATCGATCCGGTGACGGAAAGGATTATTTTAGCATCCGATCGATCCCTGGATCACCGGAAAAAATCATTTTTGGGGTTCGATTGATGCTCTGAGCGACAGAAAGGATCATTTTTGGGACTCAACGAATCCTCCGGACGACAAAAAGGATTGTTTTTGTCACTGAATCGATTGGGTGGGCGGGAGAATCGATTATTTCTAGTCGGAAAAAATCATTTTCGGGGAAAATTAATTATTTTTAGCGGGGGAAATTATTTTTTTAGAAAATAGTTTTACTAGAAAACAACTCATTTGGAATTATTGAACAAAAAATCCAAAATTAATCCTCCCTGCCGCGACATGTCAACAAAATCTCAAATAACGGCTGAATGATTTAAGGTTGTCTTAATCTATGGCTAAATTGAATTGACGATATAGCTAAAATCATATAAAATAATAGCTATATCAATCGAGGTGGTCTTCTGATGCGCGTTAATGCCACGGACCTGCAAAATACTTTCGGGAAATACCTTTCCCTGACCGAGAAAGAGGATATTGTGATTGTCAAAAACGGTAAAAGCGTCGCTAGGCTCGTCCACTATGCTGAACCGGATTATTTGCTGCTCCACGAAGAGGCCAAAGAATATAAAACGCCAAGAAAAGTCAGCTATGAAGAATATTTGGCTCTGGTGAATTCTTCCGAACAAAGGTACGAGCTGATCGACGAGGAGATCTATCTGATGGCTTCGCCCACTTTGAACCATCAAATTGCGGTGAGCGAAATCGCGGGACATTTTCACAATTATTTTAAGGGAAAGCGCTGCCGCTCGTTGACCGCGCCGCTTGATGTAAAGCTTTTCGGTTTTGCGTCCAAGTTTGAAGAAGATCCTAATGTTGTCCAACCCGATGTGATTGTGATTTGCGATATGGACAAAGTTAGTCAAGATAACAAGTATGAGGGCATTCCGACGCTGGTGGTGGAAGTATTGTCGCCGTCGACGAAAGGTAAGGATATGGTCGTTAAATTAAATCTTTACATGAAAAGCGGCATCCGGGAATACTGGGTCGCGGACTTGGAAAATAAAAGTATTTTTCAATATTCTTTTTCCCCGGAACGAGATATCGTAAGTTTAAAAAATATTAAGGAAGGGGATACAGTTCAATCAACTGCTTTTGAAAGGCTGGAGCTATCCATTAACGAGGTTTTTGCCGAATGCTTTTAGGATGCGTATTGTAGAATGTTACAAATGTACAGGTAGCAGCGCAGGCAATCGTTTTAGGTTTGAATGTCCCGGAAAACTGCCGCCGGTATGCCGGAAAACAAGCGAAATAGGCGTCCAGCTTGTTCATAATCAGGGATTCTTAGACTCAATAAACTCATTTAAAGTGCCGGGAAATGTTGGAAGGAAACCTCTGTAAGGAGGTTTTTTTTATGGGGTACAGAATTTGGAATATACGTCTTAGCTGCTATTATTTTAGAAATGGACCGATCGATGAGGGGGGTTGCCTATGGGTATTGAAAAACTTTTCATCAGTATGGAGGAAAAATCGGCCTTGGTGGAACTTCAAAAAAATCTGATCACTGATTACGGAGTGGAGGAGTTGGTCGCTTTCGGTTCAGGAGTAAAGGAAGGAAGCGGGAATGAAATGACTTACGGAGGGATTCCTGATTTGCTGGCCAAAATAAACCAAGACTTTCATAGCCGTTTTACCATGCTGATTTTTGATAAAGTCACTTGGGAAAATTGGGCGGGGCAGAACCTTTATAAAGAAATCAAAAAAGATGGTGTTCAAATTTGGTAGGGGTTTTGGCTAGAAAAGGAATGATTGGTTACGGGTAATAGGTATTGGCTGTTAGTTTTCGTATGAACTTAAAACGCGCTAACAGCCTTTCCCAATGGCTAATGAGCCAGAATCCGGCGTGGTTTGAAAATGACGATTATTCTGTTACTTTCCGCACCGAAATAATTTTAATATCGCGAACAGGGACATCCTGAAAATATTCAAAGCTGTCTGTCGGTTCTGCTGCGATTTTATCCACGATTTCTATTCCCTCGATTACCTTACCGAAAACACAATATCCAAATCCGGTGACCGTGTCATTTTGATGGTTTAAATAGGAGTTATCAACCAAATTAATAAAGAATTCGGAAGTCGCACTATCAACAACTTGGGTACGGGCCATGGCGACTGTACCGCGGGAATTGGCAAGCCCGTTTCCCGCTTCATTGATGATGGGCGGGTAATTCTCTTTATGTTTCATCCCGGTGGTAAAACCCCCTGTCTGAATCATAAAATTCGGGATGACACGGTGAAATAAAGTGCCATCGTAAAATTTTTCATCCGTATAACGCAAAAAATTTTCCACAGTGGCCGGGGCTTCTTTTAAAAATAGTTCCAAGCGGATGTCTCCAAGACTCGTTTCCAAGATAACTTGAGGATTTTGGGTGACTTGTGTTTGGGTAGAATCCATCGTATTCTCCTTTATTTTGAAATTCAGTATTCATATTATAGCATAAGCACTTTTCGAAAGTGAATATTCCTTCGTTCCATTAGGAAGCAAATATGATAAAATAATAGAGTAGTTTCAAAGAAAGTATGGGGCCGTCCCATAGTAATTTTACGGTATTTTATAGTCGATTGATATTAAATTATTATTAAGACAGCCAAAGGCAGTCTGAATGCTTGGAGAGTCATTAATGCTGGAAGAGGCCGAACTGCTCCTTCAAAAATACTATGGTTATCCAAAGTTTCGCGAAGGACAAACGAAAATTATAAGCAGTATTTTACAAAAAAATGATACCTTCGCGGTTATGCCGACGGGCGCTGGTAAGTCCATTTGTTTTCAAATTCCGGCCCTTTTGTTCGAAGGCGTCACTTTGGTCATTTCACCGCTGATTTCCCTGATGAAAGACCAAATTGACTCTTTAAACAGTCTGGGAATTCCTGCGACATTTATCAACAGTTCCTTAACCCCGCGAGTCGTTGATGAACGGATTCATCAAGCTAGCCTCGGGGCTTTTCGGCTGCTCTATGTGGCGCCCGAAAGATTGGAACTGGAGTCGTTTGTAGAGCTGGTAAAGTCCCTTGATATTACCCTGCTTGCCATTGATGAATCCCACTGCGTATCTCAATGGGGACATGACTTTAGGCCCAGTTACCGGCAAATCGGTCCCTTTATCAAACGGCTCCCCAAACGTCCGGTGGTGGCAGCATTTACCGCGACAGCAACGCCTGAAGTCCAGGAAGATATTGTAAAATTACTGGCGCTTCAAAAAGCGCAGATTTTTGTAACCGGATTTGACCGGGAAAACTTGTCTTTTTCGGTGGTCCGGGGAGAAAATAAACGGGATTTCTTAACTCATTATATTGCCGCCAATCATCAACATTCTGGGATTATCTATGCGGCAACCCGCAAAGAAGTTGATCAGATTTACAATTTACTTATCAAGCAAGGCTATGCTGCAGGAAAGTATCATGCGGGTTTGTCGGATGGCGAACGGATCCGTAACCAAGAAGCTTTTCTGTATGATGATTATAAAATTATGGTTGCTACCAATGCCTTTGGCATGGGTATCGATAAATCCAATGTGCGCTATGTCATTCACTATAATTTGCCCAAGAACATGGAATCCTATTATCAGGAAGCGGGCCGGGCCGGACGGGACGGGGGTCCCAGCGAATGCATTTTATTGTTTGCTCCTCAGGACATTGTGATTCAAAAATTTCTGATTGAGCAGACCGTTTATTCGCCGGTTCGCAAAAACAACGAATTAAAAAAATTACAAACAATGGTGGATTATGCCCACTCTCCCCGGTGCCTACGCCGCTTTATCCTGGAGTATTTTGGCGAAGAAAGGGTTCCTGAAGAATGCGGAAATTGCGGGAACTGTAATGACCAAACCGAGCTTAGCGATATAACCCTGGAAGCTCAGAAGATTTTTTCATGCATTTTTCGAATGCATGAACAATATGGCGTAACCATGGTAGCTGATGTATTAAAAGGTTCCAACGCCAAAAAGATACTGCAGCAGAGATTTAATACCTTGCCGACCTTTGGAATCATGAAAGAAACCCCCCTATCTGAGATTAAAGACCGGATCAACAGTTTGGTTTCTGAGGATTACCTTCAGCTCACCCAGGGGAAATATCCGGTTGTCAAACTCCAGCCGAAAGCCTCTCCGGTACTGAAAGGAGAGCTTAAAGTGATGCAGAAGACCATTCAGAGGAAAGCTAAATTGGAACAGGATGATTCGTTATTTGAGACCTTACGCAAATTAAGGAGAGAAATCGCAACGCGGGAAGGTGTTCCGCCTTATATCATCTTTGCCGACAGTACTTTGTCGGAGATGTCGAAATATAAACCCACCACCAGCAAGGAGCTGCTGACAATTAAGGGTGTGGGAGAATCAAAATTGGGGAAATACGGCAGTATGTTTATTGATGCGATTGCAAATTATTCGGAGGCTTCTAAATAGACGGTTAAATATAATGGTTTGGAAAAGGAATTGGGGAATATATGGCGAAAATTATGGAACCTATGATTAATTGATTTTGTATTTAAAAGATAGGATGTTTAGCATATGAAGATTAAAGATATATATATCCAAAAAAAGGCAGTATTGTCTTTTGAGATATTTCCCCCAAAGCCGGATTATCCTGTGGATAGCGTTTTTCACACGCTCGAAGGGTTAAAAGATTTGGGACCGGATTTTATCAGTGTTACCTATGGAGCGGGAGGATCCAACCGGGCCCGGACCATTGAAATCGCATCCAGAGTCAAACATGACTATCAGATGGAGTCTCAGGCCCACTTGACTTGTATTGGTCATTCCCCTGCCGAATTAGAAAAGATTATCGATGAAATCAAAGAACATGATATTGAGAATATTTTGGCTTTGCGGGGTGATCCACCCCGTGACCAGCCTAATTACCGTCCGCAGGAGGGTTATTACCTGGATTCAATTGATTTGGTCAGGCATATTCGAAGAAAAGGCGGCTTTTGTATTGGTGCGGCAGCCTATCCTGAGGGGCATTCGCAGTCGGCCCGCTGGGATCAGGATTGGTTGCGGTTGCGGGATAAGGTCATGGAAGGCGTTGATTTTTTATTAACTCAAATGTTTTTTGATAACCGAGTGTTTTATAATTTTGCCGAAAACATGTTTCGTCTGGGAGTTAAGGTTCCGATATCACCGGGGATTATGCCTATTTTAAATATAAATCAAATCAAAAGGATGATCAATCTGTCCGGGGCTTCTATTCCATCCAAACTGTTATTAATGTTTGACAAATATGGAGATAATAGTAGTGATTTTGAAAAAGCAGGCATCGAATATGCTATCAACCAGATTGACGATTTATTGGAAAACGGAGTGGCTGGAATTCATCTTTGCACCATGAATAAGGTGGAACAGACCCGGATGATTGTTCAAAATTCAAAGTTGAGGAGCCGTCCATGAAGAACAGCCAGGACAACCAAGAATTAAAAAAATCAGTTGGAATTGCTGCGGCTGGTTTGGTT
>DNPQ01000533.1:0-824 GCA_003501335.1 Bacillota bacterium | reverse complement strand
TGCAAATTATTGGCGTGCCAACTTCTTTTCAATCAAAAATACTTTGTCAGAAGTATAATATCTTCCTTCGCGATACCCAGGACTGTGCGGTACTGGATCTGGCGGTCGATGGCGCCGATGAGGTTGATCCGGATCTCAATGTCATTAAAGGTGGCGGTGCGGCGCAAACTCGCGAAAAAATTGTTGCGGCCATGGCCAAACAATTTGTGGTGATTGTGGATGAATCCAAACTGGTTCCGCGATTGAATTATGCATTTCCGGTGCCGCTGGAGATTATTCCATCGGCTTTGGGTTTTATACAAGAGCAAATAAAACTGCTCGGCGGCTTAGGAACGTTGCGTATGGGAGTTCGTAAAGACGGCCCGGTTGTTACCGATAACGGCCAGTTTATTTTGGACGTGCAGTTTAAGCCTGGTTCCGATTTAAGGAAGATTGATCAGAAACTCCATCAGACCCCCGGAATCGTTGAGACCGGTCTGTTCTATGATATGACGGCGATGGTGCTGGTGGGATCGGCCGCAGATATGAAGGTTAAGAAATTAGTAAAGGGCAGTTGAATCCATTGAAGAGGTGTCAGTAATGGCTGAAGTAGCAGAGGGCAAAGTAGTACCGATAATCCTAGAGCATGAAATGCGGAATTCGTTTTTAGATTACGCAATGAGTGTTATTGTCGACCGGGCGTTACCGGATGTCCGCGATGGAATGAAGCCGGTACACCGCAGAATTTTATACGGCATGTTTGAATCGGGAGCAACCCCGGATAAACCTTATCGTAAATCGGCTCGTATTGTCGGAGATGTAATGGGCCGTTATCATCCGCATGG
>DNPQ01000196.1 GCA_003501335.1 Bacillota bacterium | reverse complement strand
GATTGTTTTGGAGCAACAAGGTTTTACATTAAACAAATATATTACAGAAGACGGCTGGGTGGGATTGATTGCAATTTTGCGATAATCTTCCCAATCGTTGAATAAAATGATAATCATTGATGCTTTGGGGGAAAATATATCGATTCCTATCCAAAGTGGGTGTTGAAAATAGAGGGTTCTTGGGTTTCTATATTACCGTTTTTGCTGGTCATCCCAGTTTCAATAGTAACCAGACAGGTTCAGCCGGGTCTTTTTGCCGGATTGATTTTGGCCAGTTTTATAAAAAGGCCAGATGTCCTTGGTGGAATTCAAATTATGATCTCTGCCATTGTCAATAACCTGGTGAAGATCAATAATATCCGAATCATTATTTTTCTTTATATGTTCGCCGGAATTATCAGCCTAACCAAGATGACAGGCGGGATAAAAGGTTTTGTGCATCTGGTGAGAGATATCGTGAAGACCAAACAGGCGGCAATGTTTTTAACTTGGCTGTCCACAATGGGAACTTTTTCTGACCCCGATTTTCGAATTGTTACAGTAGCCCCTATTATGAAGGCTTTAAGACAGAGACTAAAATTATCTTCCCAGCAAATCGGTTTTGTGATCGAGGCTACTTCTAATCCAGTGGTGGTATTGGTTCCCGTAGCTACGGCTTTTGTCGGATACATGGTGTCTTTGACCGGTACTGCCTTGCAACATGTAGGGATTACTGCAGTACCCTATCAAGTTTATATTCGAAGTATCCCTTTTAATTTTTTTGCCTTTACCATTCTTGCTGTGGGCCTTTACTATAGTTTTTTTAAAGACTTTGGATCTGCAAAGCAGAGTGAGGATAAAAATCCCAATCTAGAGCAGGGTGAGGAAGAGTTAGTGCAATGTTATCGGGCTTATGAAAAAGATACGCCCCTGAAACCATGGAATTTAATTATTCCTCTAATAATTATTTTGGTAAGTACCTTGTTTTTAAGCTGGTGGGATGGGCATAAGCTGGCATCCGGTTTTTTGGGGGCTTTTTTGAAAGTGGATGCACTGGGTGTTATGCTTGAAGCAGTTTTTATTACTCTGATCCTTTCCCTGATTTATTTTTTGATCCAGGGTTTTAGTGTTGCCAAATTGGTCACCCATTTTGTCAAAGGCGGTAATGAACTAGTTTCGGTCATTATCATGTTAGCGCTTATTTGGGCTCTCTCAGCCGTCTCGGAGGATTTAGGCTTTTCAAAATATATCGCTTTTCATATTGCAGGTTGGATTCCTCATGCTTTGATTGCTCCGGCGTTGTTTCTTTTGGGTGGGTTTATTTCCTATTTCATCGGTTCTTCATGGGGAACTTGGGGGATCCTTATGCCTTTAGGAATCACTATAGCTCATCAAGCCGGGGCGAATATTTTATTATCGATCGGGGCGGTTTTTGCCAGCGGTACGTTTGGTGCTTTTGCTTCTCCGCTCAGTGACAATTCGGTGACTCTCTGTACCATCCTGGATTTGGATGTTATCGAATATGCTAGGTTTAAACTAAAACCGGCCTTAATCGCCGCCGGGATTACCACCATATTATTTGCAATTGCTTCATTCATCCATTAGCCAATATTTAGAAAATGAAAACAGATGATTGGCCGGAATGATATCGTTTTTTTATTTTAGGAAGCCATTGACTACAGCTCAACCCAATTTTCCAAATTAAAATTATTGAAAGGGAAAATAGCTCAGAAGATGGAAATATGATGGTTATATTTTGTCAATTGTTATATTTTACGTGTTGGGATGCAAAACAAGGGAACCAATAGAATGGAGGTCTTTGAATGAAAGTCACCCTGTCGTCTTTTTTAACGGCCCAAACTGACAACCTGCGCCGCTTGGTGGCGGAATTATCCCGTCAGTTTTCTTATGTTTCAATACTAGGTGTTGACAGCCTGGGGAAACAATACATGGTCCAAAAAGTAAGCGCTCATGTGGGCGAATCGCGCTGGACCGAGAGGGGTTTTGTCCTTCGAATTTATCATGATTCCATTTTTTCAGAGTTTTCATTCAACGAAATACCCACCCAAAATTTAGGGAATTTTGTCGAAGAGATCAGCTCTCGGATTAAAATTCCTTTGCTATCGGGAGCGAATGGAGTTAAAGTAGCACATTATCCTATGATCGATGAAGAATCTGTTCAGAAAAGTTTTTGTGGTGAGGTTCAAATATTGCCGCAGCAGATGAGTGCCGCAGAAAAGTTGAACCGGATGACAGCTCTTAAGGAAAAAGCTTTTCCTCGATCGAAAGGGTTGGTTGATTTTCGAGTCCGTTTTGAGGAAGTCCATGTATCGAAGATTTTTATCTCAACCCGAAAACAGCTGGAGCAAACTTACGTATGGAGTCAGGGCTATCTAATTCCTATCGTACGGCGGGATGAAAATACCCGTTATTGTTATGGGGCTTTTTCCGGTCTTAAAGGTCCGGAATTGTTAGACGAAATGGAAACGGCAGTTGTAAAGGTCGTGAATCAGGCTGAAAGGCTTTTGGATGCAAAACCGGCTCCTCCCGGCGAATATGATGTTATCTGTTCGCCTGAAGTTTCGGGCTTAATCGCCCATGAAGCCTTTGGGCACGGGGTGGAGATGGATATGTTCGTTAAGAATCGGGCTAAAGCCGAAGAATACATAGGCAAACCTGTGGGTTCCGCATTGGTTACCATGCATGACGGCGCTGCCGCCGCCAGTCAGGTTTCATCTTATTTATTTGATGATGAAGGGGTTTTAGCCAGTGACACCCTAGTGATTGACCGGGGTATTTTAAAAACCGGAATTTCTGATCAGTTATCGGCGCTGAGACTCGGAACAAAGCCAACCGGTAACGGAAAACGGGAATCCTTTGAACGAAAGGCTTATGCCCGGATGACGAATACTTTCTTTAGCCAGGGCCACGATTCTCTTCCGAAGATGATTTCTTCGATTCAACATGGCTATCTCTTGGAGGGAATGATGAGCGGGATGGAGGATCCTAAAAATTGGGGGATTCAGTGTATGATCTTGCAAGGCGAAGAGATCAGGGATGGCAAGTTAACCGGGGAGCTCATCTCGCCGGTGATTATGACTGGATATGTGCCGGATGTACTTTCCGCGGTCACGATGGTTTCAGAGCAAAGCGCACTTTTCGGCTCAGGAGCATGCGGGAAGGGGCATAAAGAATTCGTTAAGGTGTCTGATGGCGGTCCTTACATTAAAACCCGAGTTAGATTGGGATGAGGTGATGATGATGAAGCAATTAAGTACTATGCAGAAAATTCAGAAGATTTTAGCCAGTTCTGCCGAAGCTGACGGCTATAAAATTGTGGAACAAAAAACCGAGTCCATAGAACTTTTTTTTATCAAAAAAGAGTTGGATATGAATCGCAGCAAAAGTGTCCATCATTTTCAAGTTACAATTTATAAGGATTTTGTGATGGATGGCATTGAGTATCGGGGATCATCAACCATTCAGATTCATCCCACGATGAACGAGGATGAGATGCGCACCGCTGTTATTCAAGCCGCTTACGCCGCAGGGTTTGTTAAAAATAAATATTATCCATTGGTTAAACCACAACCGATTACTAAGCAAGCTCCCATTAGTAATTTTACCGGAACAATACTTGCAGACTGGATCCCGCAATTGACGGCATCCATCTTTGAAGCCGATACGATGGAGCGGGGTCGGATTAATTCGGCAGAACTTTTTATCGATAAATTCGATACCCGGATTGTTAATTCCGAAGGGGTTGATGTCAAGAAGGAACATTATCGGGGCGAACTGGAATTGATCACGAATTGGCGGGAATCAGGGGAAGAAATCGAGCTATACAGAGATTATCATTTTGCCAGTTTCCAGCCAGATCAATTCGGTCGTGTCGTTCGTGAAATGCTGGAATTAAGCCGGGAAAAAGCTTTAGCGGGACCGACTCCGTCTTTGAATCGCTATACGATATTGCTCACCGGTGAGCCGGTCCGCGATTTTTTGCACTATTATTTTATAAAATCGGCTGCCCAAAGTGTATATGAGCAAACTTCAACCTTAAAACGGGGTGAAAATGTTCAAGGACCGAATCCTAAAGGCGATTTGATCAGTCTCCGGTTAGATCCATTTTTAGGGAATTCCAGCGTCAGTACTTCCTTTGACGAAGATGGGATGCCGGTTGATGGTATCACAATCATTAATCAAGGAAAATTACTAAATTACTGGGGAAATACCCAGTACTGTCACTATTTAGATGTGAAACCGACCGGCAATATTCACAATTTGGTGATCGCTGCCGGCAGTAAATCGGTTCAGGACATGAAACTCCAACCTTATCTGGAATTACTGGCTTTTTCCGACTTCCAGATGGATCCGCTAACCGGTAATTTCGGTGGCGAAATCCGGCTGGGCCGTTATTTTGACGGTAAGGTCACTTCTTTGGTAACCGGCGGTTCAATTTCCGGAGATATCAGGGATGTTCAGTCCCAGATGTATCT
>DNPQ01000116.1:7380-7573 GCA_003501335.1 Bacillota bacterium | reverse complement strand
AAAGACAGCCTCTGAAATTGATGGAGGTCTTAAAGTATGGAAACGGGAACGATGGGTGTAAAGCGTGGTCTGGCCGAGATGTTAAAGGGCGGAGTGATTATGGATGTGACCACTCCAGAGCAGGCTAAGATTGCCGAAGAGGCTGGCGCAGTAGCGGTTATGGCCCTTGAAAGAGTACCGGCGGATATCCGGG
>DNPQ01000116.1:4087-7123 GCA_003501335.1 Bacillota bacterium | reverse complement strand
AAAGAGTACCGGCGGATATCCGGGCTGAGGGTGGCGTGGCCAGGATGTCGGACCCTGAGATTATAATGAATATTATGAATGTAGTCACGATTCCGGTCATGGCAAAGGCGCGAATTGGGCATTTTGTAGAAGCCCAGGTGCTTGAAGCATTGGAAATCGATTATATTGATGAGAGTGAAGTATTGACTCCTGCCGATGATCTTTACCATATCGATAAGCATCAATTTAAGGTGCCCTTTGTCTGCGGCGCCCGTAATCTGGGTGAAGCGTTACGGAGAATTGGCGAAGGCGCGGCCATGATTCGAACCAAAGGAGAAGCGGGTACAGGCGATGTAGTAGAGGCAGTACGCCATATCCGGACAGTTAATGATGAAATTAAGCGGGCCGTAAGTGCTTCCAATGAAGAGCTAATGACCATCGCCAAAGAATTGGGCGCTCCTTACGAGCTGGTGGCGGAAGTGAAGAAATTGGGCAGGCTGCCGGTGGTCAACTTTGCAGCCGGTGGAATCGCAAGCCCTGCTGATGCCGCTTTGATGATGCAACTTGGTTGCGACGGTATATTCGTGGGATCGGGTATTTTCAAATCCGACAATCCGGCTAAACGGGCTAAAGCGATCGTTGAAGCAACCGCTCATTTCCAAGATGCTAAGTTAATTGCTGATGTATCGAAAGGCATTGGTACCGCCATGAGAGGTATTCATGTGGGTTCGCTGAAAGAAGAAGACAAAATTGCTAAACGGGGCTGGTAAATTTTAACCTCATTCAGGTTCAAGAAGGTGTCGCTGGGAAATGAAAATCGGAGTATTAGCATTACAAGGAGCAGTGCGGGAACATGCCAATTCTCTGATGAATTGCGGTGTGGAGCCGGTAGAGATCCGCTATTCCGAGCAGCTGTCGGAAATTCAAGGATTAATTATTCCAGGCGGGGAGAGTACCACGGTTGGAAAATTACTGATAAAGTACAAGATGCTGGAACCTATAGCCAAGATGGGGCAAAATGGATTCCCCATTTTCGGGACATGCACCGGTTTGATTTTGCTGGCCAAGGAGATTATCGGAAGTGTTCAGCCAAGACTTGGCTTAATGGATATTAATGTAGAGCGGAATGCTTTTGGAAGGCAGATCGCCAGCTTTGAACAGGATATTCCAATTCCGGAGTTGGGGCCGGAGCCATTTCATGCCGTCTTTATTAGAGCTCCTTATATTACTAAGGGTGGAGAGGAAGTCCGGATTTTGGCCCGACTGGAAGAGAAAATATTGTTCGCCCGCCAAAAAAATCTTTTGGCAGCCGCCTTTCACCCTGAACTAACAAAGGATTTGCGGATCCATCAGTATTTTATTGAGATGTGTTCCAAATAACTATTGGAGAAGAATTTTTAGCATACCAAAACTGCAGTCTTGATAAAAGGAAACTTTAAGAAAATCTTACTCATAAGCCGACCAAAAGTGTCGGCCTTTTTGATTTTCTGAATATTTTAAATTGATGGTAACAAAGAGCGCTACTTTATTTTAGTAAGTCGCCGAATATCCCAATTAAATCCTTAATATACAGATATACCAATGAAATCTTATATTGCCAAAATTGATTTGCGATTTTGATGCCGTAGGCTGAATGCAAAAGGCTTGGAAACGTTTTAAGGTCAAAATAGGATATAAAAATTATCCTAAAAATTATTTACGGGATGAAATATTTAAAAAAACCTGGTATTCCTGATAGTAACTCCCCTAAACAGTGTTTAATTTTTTGTAAAAGATCTTTTAGATAAGCTAAAAATAAGGTATTATAGGTAAGGTAAGTTTTTTGATCATAGGAGAAAGATTTGGCTCCGTGTATCAGTTACCATATTTTTCTAATCACGATTCCATTTAAAATAAATTAGAGGAGGAACGTTTGATGGCTAAGAAAGTCACAATTGACGGTAACACAGCTGCTGCCCATATTGCTTATGCATTTAGCGATGTCGCGGCAATTTACCCGATTACACCGTCATCCCCCATGGCTGAGTCCTGCGATGATTGGGCTGCAGCGGGGCGAAAAAATTTGTTCGGACAAACTGTGAGGATTGCTGAAATGCAGTCGGAAGCGGGGGCTGCTGGCGCCGTTCACGGTTCACTGGCTGCCGGAGCTTTCACCAGTACATTTACAGCTTCACAGGGACTATTATTAATGATCCCTAATATGTATAAAATCGCCGGTGAGTTAATCCCTGCAGTATTCCACGTTTCGGCCAGAGCTTTAGCAGCTCATGCATTATCCATTTTTGGCGACCATTCTGATATTAATGCTTGCCGCCAAACCGGTTTTGCGCTGTTAGCCTCTAACTCGGTTCAAGAAGTTATGGATATGGCTTTGGTAGCTCATTTAGCCACCTTAGAGAGCCGGGTACCGTTCTTACATTTCTTTGATGGTTTCCGTACTTCCCATGAAGTTCAAAAAATTGATGAGATCGATTATGAGGATATCAAACCGCTGGTCAATTGGGAGAAAATCAAAGAGTTCCGTGAACGCGGTATGAATCCGGAACATCCCGATCAACGCGGTACTGCTCAGAATGCCGATGTTTATTTCCAAGGCCGTGAAGCTGGTAATAAATATTATAACGCAGTTCCCGGCATTGTTGAAGAAATGATGAAGAAAGTCAGCAAATTGACTGGCCGTGATTACAAGCCTTTTAACTATGTGGGAGCTCCGGATGCGGACCGGATTATTATTGCGATGGGTTCCGGTTGCGAGGCTATTGAAGAGACCGTCAATTACCTGAACAAGAAGGGCCAAAAAGTCGGTCTGATTAAAGTACATCTTTATCGTCCTTTTGCACCGGAATATTTATTAAAGGTTTTACCGAAATCAGCGAAGAAGATTGCGGTATTAGACCGCACTAAAGAACCCGGTTCTCTTGGCGAACCCTTATATGAAGACATTTGTACCTTATTTATGGAGAAAAAAGAGACTCCGATTATCGTTGGCGGTCGTTACGGATTAGGTTCCAAGGAGTTTACCCCATCCATGGTGAAGGCAATTTACGATAATTTGGC
>DNPQ01000116.1:2543-3715 GCA_003501335.1 Bacillota bacterium | reverse complement strand
GCGTATCGATGCAAATTCTATGGCTTGGGTTCGGATGGAACGGTTGGCGCCAATAAGAACACCATCAAGATCATCGGTAACAATACCGATATGTATGCGCAAGGCTATTTCTTCTATGATTCTAAAAAATCCGGTGGAATTACCATTTCCCACTTGCGTTTTGGTAAAAGTCCGATTCAATCAACGTACTTGATTGATCAGGCTGAGTTCATCGCCTGCCACAATCCTTCCTATGTCACCCGTTACGACGTTTTGGACGGTATCAAGGATGGCGGAATCTTCCTGCTGAATTCTCCTTGGACTTCGGCGGAAATGGAAGAAAAATTACCGGCCGGCATGAAACAGACCCTTGCCAAGAAGAAAATCAGATTTTACAATATCGATGCCGTGAAGATTGCCGGCGAAGTTGGTTTAGGCGGCAGAATCAACGCCATCATGCAAGCGGCATTCTTTAAAGTCGCTAATGTGATTCCGGTTGATAAAGCATTTGAATATATCAAATATGCTGTTAAGAAGACCTATGGTAAGAAAGGCGATAAAGTTGTCAATATGAATATCGCCGCTATCGATCGGGCTGCCGAAGCTTTAGAGGAAATTAAATATCCGGCTTCCTGGGCGACAGCAACCACCGGGGCCGAAATTCCGGAAGAAAAAGTCCCGGATTATGTTAAAAATGTAATTCAACCGATTTTGCGTCAAGAGGGCGACAAACTTCCAGTCAGCGCAATGACCGTCGATGGTACTGTTCCAGTCGGCACCACCCAGTATGAAAAACGGGGTATTGCTATTAATGTACCGGTATGGAATGCGGATACCTGTATTCAATGTAATCAATGCGCGTTCGTTTGCCCGCATGCTGCGATTCGGCCTTATTTAATTAAATCGGATGCAGTCAAAAAGGCTCCGGCGGGCTTTAAGACCAAAGCTGCCACCGGTAAGGAATTTGGCGGTTACGAATTCCGGATGCAGGTATCGCCCTTGGATTGCTCAGGTTGCGGTAACTGCGCCGATATTTGCCCGGCCAAAGAGAAATCCCTAAAAATGGTTAAGTTAGAAGAAGTGGCTGATAAAGAAAACGAATATTACAATTTCTCCATGGCTCAGCCGGTTCCGGATATCGATATTAATGCCGATACCGTTAAAGGCAGCCAGTTTAAGAAACCGTTATTTGA
>DNPQ01000116.1:0-2205 GCA_003501335.1 Bacillota bacterium | reverse complement strand
CGGATGATGATTGCCAATGCAACAGGTTGTTCTTCCATTTATGGTGGAAGCTCGCCAACGACTCCGTATACCACCAATGAAAAAGGACATGGCCCGGCGTGGGCGAACTCGCTTTTCGAAGATAATGCTGAATTTGGTTTTGGTATGAATTTAGCTACGACTCAACGCCGTAAGAAATTGGCTGAATTGATTGCCCAAGCTAAAGCCAGCGTTTCCGGTGAGATTGCGACCGCTTTTGGCGAATGGCTGGAAGGCAAAGATGACGCAACGCTTTCTCAGAAAGCCGGCGACAAAATTAAAGCTCTCATCGACAAGGAAGCTTCCAAAGCCAGCGGCGATGCAAAAGCAGCTTTAACTGAAATCGCAGGAATGAAGGACCTTTACACCAAGAAGTCCATCTGGGTCTTCGGTGGCGATGGTTGGGCTTATGATATCGGTTACGGCGGGTTAGACCATGTATTAGCTTCCGGCGAGGACGTTAATGTATTGGTGCTGGATACCGAGGTATATTCCAATACCGGCGGTCAATCTTCCAAATCCACTCCGACCGGCGCTATTGCCAAGTTTGCTGCAGCCGGTAAGAATGTGAAAAAGAAAGATCTCGGCATGATGGCCATGGCTTACGGATATGTTTATGTAGCCTCTGTTTGTATGGGCGCCAACAAGAACCAACTCTTAAAGGCAGTCCTGGAAGCGGAGAAATATAAAGGGCCGTCATTAATCATTGCTTATGCTCCTTGTATCAATCACGGTATTAATATGAGCCATAGCCAAAATGAAGCCAAGGCTGCTGTAGAAGCCGGTTACTGGCCATTATACCGTTTTAATCCTGATTTAACCTTAGAGAATAAGAATCCGTTTACCCTGGAATCCAAAGAACCGACCGGAAACTTCCGCGACTTTATCATGAGCGAGGTCCGGTATGCTACTTTGAAGAAACAATTCCCGGATAACGCCGATAAGTTGTATGAAAAGGCTGAGAAAGACGCCAACGAAAGAAATGAGAAATATAAGAGAATGGCAGCAGCGAATTAACGAATATTGCTTGCCAAGCGCGTTTTAAAAAGGAACAAGGCCAACTTGAGGTTGGCCTTGTTTTTTTAGTTTTAGGGTTAAGCGATCTTCGGACGGCAGCGGAAAGTCCATTTTGGGGGCCCAAGTCAATAGCAAAAAATGCTTTGTATTTTTAAGCCACTGGCCCAATCATAACCTCACTCGAGTTTATCCTCTGGATAACTAAAATAAAATGTGATAATATGGTAAGGGTAAGATAAAAACGAGATTTTAAAGGAATCCGCGAACATTTACTATTAAGACAGATCAAAACGCTGCGGTTATAAACCGGGCGTTTTTAGTTCTATTGCTGAAAGCGCCGGAGGTAATATTACCCGGTGATTCGGAGATGGCTATTGGTATCACGAAGTTGATACAGGGAAGGGGATTCACGCTGAATCACGTCATAAACAGCGGAGGATATGGAGCCAAATAAAGTGATCAAAGATAAAATCACAGAAGATAATTATAAAGTATTTGCTTTACTCAGCAATTATTTGAATCATGAACCCGACTTTGTGAAGGAAGAAGAAATCACAGAGATCGTTCAATGCGGCGTATCTGCTGAATATGCTTTTGCTGCAATATTAGCTGCTGTTTTCGGACTCGATGTTGTTGATAATGTTGAGGATCAGGACTTGTTCAACAACTATTTTAACCACATGCTTCATAAACTGGATGCCAATAAATATTATGGTGATCCTTATTATAAGAATATCAAGATACCAACGATAAACATCGGTCATAGTAAATTAATATATCAAAAATATAAACCTTTTGAAGGTTTTGTTTGTAATGATATTATCCAAACAGAAGAGGGAAGACAAATTCCTCAAATCGGATTTTTTGAAACTGAATTTTTATTTCCGGCAATGATGGAAAATGATCGACTCTGGATGTCCATTACACCCAATGAAATAGAGACGATGAAAGAACCTATTTATAAAGCATTCGGTAACGTACTTACTTTTGGACTTGGGATGGGCTATTACGCTTATAGGGCTTCTCAAAAAGATAATGTTGAAAGCGTTACGGTGGTTGAAAGTAATGAAAATGTTATTGATTTATTTAATAAATTTGTATTACCGCAGTTTGGAAAGGCTCAAAAAAAAATTAAGCTTATCCGGGCCGATGCTTTTGAATATGCGCAAA
>DNPQ01000037.1 GCA_003501335.1 Bacillota bacterium | reverse complement strand
TTTAGCTTGCTGAAAAAGACCGGCCATTGAATAAACAAATTCATCATAGGAGCGACCGCGAACCAAATTTAAAGGCCGGGGACGTCCGAAACGGGCCGCCAGTTTCCAGACGAGTAAGATAATGCCCAGTCCCAGAAGCAACCCGCCACCCCAATAATGATTAAAAGCTCTCGCCGGCTTCCATCCCGCTGTGGAAATATTATCATCTTGAAACGCTAAATTATAAAAATCAATCCCGGATAAAGAAGAAAATTCCCGGATCAGGGAAACAAAAATTGCCGCATTGTCGGGATAATACTTCAAAAAACGGTTCGTTAATCCGCCCAAATCATTCCAAATCACAAGTTGACCCGCACCATAAGATTGCCGGTAGATGAAATAACGGTGCCCGACCCCATAAAACCCCTGCTCAGGATCGGTCTTTACTGTGACCCAGCCCCCACTTAAATGATACCTCAAAGTCGCCGGCCAACCGGTTGGTTGGTATGCCTGACAGGCTCGGCCTGCTTTGCTATTTAAACGGGATAAATGATACTTGTCTACTTCCAAACCGGGCTCAGCGGAATTTAATTCCACAATGGTCCCCCCGGCGTTAACCCAGTCCAGTATTTTTCGTTGTTGACGGGAGGAAAGCCCGGTGCTAATTAAAATCAACAGTTTCTGATGATGATCTGGGATTTTATCAATGGTGGAAACACGATAACCGGACTTCAGCATCAATAGGTTAAGCGCCTTAAGCCCGTCCGGTCTGTAGCTCCCCGTATCATAGGCAACAAATTTCCGCTCGGAAAGTGAAACCCAGCTTAAAAATAACAAAATGCCTAAAATGAAGACTAAGATTAAAATACCGATAACAACCTTATGTTTAGCCATGTGAATTCCCCATGGTTGCTTCCATGATTTTCAAATTCTCAGTCAAACGATAATAATCTTCTCTTTGACAGTTGTGCAATCCATACCATTTCTCCTGAAATACCAGAACCAGTTCCCGAAAAGCCCCGTATCCCGGGTGCATGGATCCAAATTGAGTACGGATAATTTGCAAATTGGCTTTATCGGAAAGGTGAAGGCTGCGATCGGGCAAGAAATGCTTTTTTTGGAGAAAATCAAGGCCGGTCAGATACAATAAACGGATTGCCTCGCGGTACTGGCCTTGTTCAGCTAAAATCCCGGCTTGAAATTGTAAATTTCGAGGAGAAGCTGCAGCGCTCGGATGAGTTTCATCAATACTCTTGACCTTTCCCGAACGAGCAAACATTTTTGGAAGGCTATAGACTAAAAGAAAAATAAATGTGATAAGGCCGGCAAAGCCCAACCATGGCAAAACTCTTTGCCATGTCCAATGAACGGGGGCTTTTTTGGCTGACTTCATTTTAGCAAACCATCCGAGGGCTTGACGCCACAACCTTTTGAGACCCTTCAAGTGATCGGGATAATTAAAACGGCGATCTCTTAAGATCATCCGGATATTATGGCGTAACACTCCGGTTGGAACAGAGCTTATTTTATCATAATTTTTATTTGGGGAAACAACTTCTTTAGCGGCCACTTTGATGGTAAAAACCGGTATCAATATCAAAGCCGCCAAGGTCAATCCAATCAAAATTCTTCTCAAAAATTTGCTGCTCCGTATTCCTCGAATTTATAGCGGCTTGGAAGGAATATCCTTCTCATCATCCGTCAGTTGCATCTGGATATCGTATCCTTCTTTCCGGATAATTAAGTCATAATAAATGGCTGTCAACGGTCCAAATAAATAAGCCCCTAAATAAATCAAAACGAATAAGCCGCCAAGGCACAGGATTCCGACGATAATATAGGCAATGATATTTTTAAGCATCACAGCAAAAGCAATTGGAATCGCCAGAACTCCCAAAACCATAAAACCAATCAAATAGCCCAGTAGATATACCAGCAGCAAAGACCAGAATATCCGCCAGCGATGATTGGTCATCAATTTCAAACCCCGGCCAATAGAGCCTAAAACATCCGTTCTTTCAAAAACAACGGTTGGTAAAGCCATGCAAAAAAAGAAACCCACTAAAATTTGGAGCAGACTGTTGGCGTATGAAATAATCGTATTGGCCACAAACCAGCCATGAATACTGGCAATGAGCGATGCAATAAAACCGGGAACAGCCACCACATACAGTAACAGTCCCACTATAAATTGGACTAAAAAAATCCGACCCCGGTTCCCCTTAATTCCTTGAAAAACTTCTTTCATAGAAGTCTTTTGCTCATGCAGGCCATTTTTAAAAATTAAAAAGTTGCCGTATGCAAAATAAATGCCTCCGATGCATAACGCAAAGATAAAGGCGATGATCACCAATACCAGCAAAATAATTCCCAAAATAATCACCGTCACCGAACCATGTCCCAACTCCGACCAAAACAGCGCATCAGCGATTGGAATGTGCATCCGGAAACTAAGCACGGCAAGATAAACAATCGCGGCCAAAACTCCTGCTAACAAGACACAAAAGGCCGGTAAAAAAGATTTAACAAAAACCATTGGAAACGACCAGAAATTCTCCCGCAGAATTGTAAAAGTGCTATCTAATACATCCCGTATCCCCATAGGTTTTAAATGTTTTTTCATTAAAAAGTCCTCTTTTCCTCTTTTGAACATCATCATGGCTGAAATAAATAATATAAAACAATGATAATTTCGCTGTCCGGGTTTATTTTCCTGCCTGGTTCCATTCATTTCCAGTAAGGCGGCTTGCTTTTAAAATTGATAATTTCAAAATAGGGGGCACAATAAAATCGTGATAAAAGACTAGGCTAAGACTGAAAAAAGTAAAGGAGTTTTAATATGACCAAAGATATTATTGAGGCCATTCAAGAACGAAGGAGCATCCGGGAGTTTGAAAAGCGTGAAATTCCCGATGCCACTATCGGTAGATTACTGGAGTCCGCGCATTTGGCTCCCAGCGCCGGCAATCTGGAACCCTGGAAATTTATCGTAGTCAAACAGGAAAATTTAAAAGAAAAGCTTTCTGAGGCGGCCTACGGCCAGAACTCTCTCCGTTCGGCTCCGGTCTGTATTGTCGTTTGCGCGGAACCAAGCCGTTCAGCTGCAAAATACGGTGAACGCGGCGCCAATCTTTATTGTTTGCAAGATACCGCAGCTGCTGCCGAAAATTTATTGCTGACAGCGACCGGCTATGGCTTAGGCAGTTGCTGGGTCGGGGCCTTTAATGAAAAAAAAGTCCAACAAGATTTGAATTTAGAGCCTGGACTTAGGCCGGTAGCCATGATACCCGTGGGCTATCCGGCTATCGAAGTAGATGAAGTGCCGCGCAGGTCGGTGGATGAAGTGACCCTGGTGATGTAAAAGTGTCCTTTCTTCATTCGAGTCAAACTCTCCACCAGCGGCATATACTGCCAACAGATATCGAAATCGCAGGGAGGGTTGACTATGGCAGTTTATCAGTCTTTCACCGGCGTTATTACCATAATTGACAATCTACGGATGGGAAACGGCGAAAAAATCGGCTGTAATCAATTGATGTCCGTAGAAAATCATGAGGGCAGGGTCATCAATTTCGTTGTGCAACCAAGCACCTATTTTGTAGACCAGGTTCTGATCAGAGTGGGAGATATGGTGACCGAATTTTATGATGCCAGCGCCCCCACTCCCTATATTTTCCCGCCACAATTGCAAGCAATTGTCATGGCCAAAGCAGGCGGCAGAAACCCCAATGTGAAAGTTGACCGATTTAACCGCGCCCTTGTAAGCAGTGACGGCATGTTGAAATTAAATATTTCCCCAGTCACTCTGAGCATCCTGGAAAATGGCCAACTTTTCGGCGGCGATCCAGCCGGCCGGGACTTAATTGTAGTTTATGGCCCGACCACCCGAAGCATTCCGGCGCAAACCACCCCGTTTAAAATGATTGTGATGTGTTAGATTAAGCCATCGGGTCCCTTCATCCAACAAACCAGCTTTTATTTTCAATTTTATCTCCATTTCAACCATACCATACTGAATCGATAACGATAACTCCTGTTGGAAACGAACTTTCAATAATGACCATCCAGTACCCTATTCATCAAAAAATTCTTATTGTTCCTGCTTGCTAAAAATTCGCAAAACAAATCTCAACATTTTTTACACAAGTTCTCCATTATTTCTCCTTTAATTTCAAGTATTATCTAGGCATAAACTAATTCAAAAGGAGCGCATGAACATGAAGAAAATTATCGTAACCCTATTGGCAACCGTACTTTTAGTAGGGGCCCTCACACTTCCAGCTGCGGCTTTGAGCCCTCAAGGAGGTCGTGATAATCGTTTAACCCAGACTTTAAACCTCACTCCCGAGCAACAACAAAAACTGTTGGATATCCGGCAAACATTTCAGAGAGATACCTTACCGATTCGGCAGCATATGCAACGTACCCGATTGGAACTGAAACAATTATGGGCGGCTCCGCAGTTAGACCAAAGCCAAATTCAAGGCAAGGTTAAAGAAAAAACCGATCTGCAAATCCAACTAGTCCAAAAGCGGCGCGATCTGGCGGCTAAAATTAAGGCAGTCCTAACGCCTGACCAATTAAAAACATTCGAAAAATATCAAAACCGCTTTCGTGACGGTTTAGCTTGCCACCGCTTCGCTCATCCTTTACATTCTGATACCCAGGCCAAGCCGGCCAATCAATAAGCCTGCCCGATTCTACATAGCGATTATCAAATTTGACCGATAAAAAAGAGCTTAACTCGAAAGTTAGGCTCTTTTTT
>DNPQ01000554.1 GCA_003501335.1 Bacillota bacterium | reverse complement strand
TATGGCGGAGCGAAAGAGATTCGAACTTTTTCGAATTCCGCCATGCCAAATTTAGACAGCCAACCTACTTTCTTATATAAAGTAGGTTGGCTGTTGTTTTAAGGATATTCCCCGGAATATTTGAAAATCAAAGGGATATCTTCACTGGGTGTGTCAATGAACCGGTGCCAATCCAAGCTGCAGTTTCGAAGTTACGAAATCCATATTGGTGTTATAATATTGAAAAGTTTATTTTAGAGGAGAATGTTGATGTGGGATCAATTAAAAACTGACGAGTATGAGGGGATGATGGCTGAGACTATCACCATGTCTGGGTATAATGGGGATCGGATCCATGCCTACTTTTCGCGACCGCTTGGGAAGGGGCCGTTTCCGGCAATCATATTGATTCCTCATATGCCCGGGTGGGATGAATTCTGCCGGGAGACTTCCAGGCGTTTTTCCCAGCATGGGTATCTTGCACTCTGTCCCGACATTTATTGCCGGTTTGGGCATGGGTCTCCTGCGGAAATAGCGGATAAAGCCCGCACCGCGGGTGGGGTTGCTGATGACAGCGTGATGGGAGATTGTAAGGGGGCTTTAGAATACCTGAAGTCCTTGCCAAATTCTAACGGCAAAGTAGGCGTAATCGGCATGTGCTCCGGTGGGCGCCATGCATTTCTCGCTGCGTGCAAGGTCAATGGTTTGGATGCTGCAGTTGACTGCTGGGGTGGCCGCGTGGTCATGGCCAAAGAAAATCTCTCAGCCGCCCGGCCGGTAGCTGCAATTGACTATACGCCGCAGCTGGCTTGTCCTCTGTTGGGCGTGTTTGGAAATGACGATAAATTTCCTACCCCCGAAGAAGTAAACTTGCACGAAGCGGAGCTTAAGAAGTACGGGAAGGATTATCAATTCTATCGCTACGATGGCGCGGGACACGGATTCTGGTATTATCACCGGGACATGTACCGGCCGCAACAGGCGATGGATTCATGGCAAAAAGTCTTTGAGTTTTTCAGGGAACATTTGGATCCGGGGGAAGGCAGTTAAAATGCCAGGCGAAACCCTTGGGGTTGGTACGATGGCTTCGGAGCCATTCGTGGTTATGGCCAAGCCTGTCGGCCCTCTTTGTAACCTGGAATGCAGCTACTGTTATTATTTAAAGACCGGAAGTTTCTATCAAAGTTCTCATTCATTTCGTATGTCGGACAAGTTACTTGAAAAGTATGTCCGCCAGTACATAGCGGCGAGCCCTGGCCCTGTCGTGCAGTTTACCTGGCATGGCGGGGAACCAACCCTTGCCGGGCTTGACTTTTACCGGATGGCAGTGGAACTGCAGCAGCGATACCTTCCGGAAGGATGGAGCTGCTGGAACAATCTCCAGACCAATGGGATTTTGCTGGATGACGAGTGGTGCTCGTTTTTAGCGGAGGCCCACTTTGATGTGGGATTAAGCATCGACGGCACCGAGTGGCTGCATGACACATACCGAAAAGACCACAGCGGTAGTGGCACATATAAACGTGTGGTTGAGGCTGTCCGCCGCTTGCAAGCCCATGGCATTCAGCCCGATTTGTTATGTACGGTAACATCGGCAACTGCCAAGGAACCGATTGCCGTGTACCGGGCTCTAAGAGACCTTCATACGGGCTGGATCCAGTTCATACCGATCATACGGTTGACAACGGATGGAGGGGTGACGCCGGATTCGGTGAGTGGTGAGGAATATGGAGATTTCTTGTGCACCGTTTTCGATGAATGGATCTACCACGATCTCGGACGGTTGGATATCCAATTATTTGCTGAAATGGCACTGGTATGGTCGGGAGGAAATGCCAGCTTATGCTGGATGGCCCCGACATGCGGCCGGGTGCTCATCGTCGAGCATGACGGCGGTGTATACTCGTGCGATCATTTTGTTACTCCCGACCACCGCATCGGTGACATGGAGACTTCTCCTTTGAGTACGTTGGTTGATTTGCCGGTACAGCGAAATTTTGGCAACGACAAGCAAACCCGTCTTCCATGGCAATGCCGTGCTTGTTCGTGGCTGGCGATATGCAATGGAGGATGTCCGAAAGACCGGTTGGCTTCGGCAGAAAATGGAGAGCAAGGGCTGAATCACTTATGCGCTGGATTCCGGCAGTTTTTTGCGCATGCCGAACAACCCTTGAAACAAGTCATGCAGCTCAGAAAAGACGGGTTAACTCCGGATGCCGTCATGAACCAGATGCTGGCCGAGTCACGACTCCGCTGGCGGGGTGTGGGACGGAATGATCCCTGTCCCTGCGGCAGCGGCCGCAAGGCGAAGCATTGTTGCTGGTCCAGGCGGCCGTGAGTGATTTCTCAGGTCCATCAATGAAAAAGATTAAACCCTTGAAAAGTCAAGGGCTTTTTTGTTGTCTTTGGGTATTATCTGGAACAAAGGAACCGGATTCTGAACTCCGTCTGTAAGGGCTGTTCATAATGGAAACTTTGAACTTGGGCCTAAATAAAAAAAACTTAGACAGGATTTACAAGATTAACAGGATTTTTTAAATGCAATTACGGTTTTCCTCTGTAAACTCTGTGCGCTCTGTGGTGTAAAAACTTTTCTTTACTCTCCCGGAACCATGTGGTTAAATTACCCTTCCTCTTACGCAGTCGTTTAGTAAACGTGCGCAATCGTTCAGTACATATACGCAACTCCTCAGTATGTTCACTGAGCCGTTCGGTAAATATACGCGATGATTTTTCCACAAAAATGGAAAGCCGCGGGTTCCCACCAGTTTCATTCCGGCAACTTCTAATCCTATTGCCCTCGCTGCTCAAAGCAGGATGGACTTTTTATGTAGTCTAGATTTCTTTATTTTCCAGTAGGAAACCGTCATAGATTATTGAAAAAAACTTAAAAACTAATTTGGAGAGATTGCGAGATACTACCATGATGAAATCACAGACAAAGTTGATTTTCGGCTTCACGATTGTTTTGGGACTGCTGGCGGTGTTTTATTCGGGAACTTATGCGATGGACAACCCAAATCTCAGTGCCCAAGCGGCTGTTTTATTGGATG
>DNPQ01000244.1 GCA_003501335.1 Bacillota bacterium | reverse complement strand
AGTTTTGTAGCCCAGGAACTTGGCAGGGAGAAAAAATGAATAACCTAAAGTGTTTATAAAACTCGATTGGATGAATCAATTTTCGAGAGGTTTCATTCGAAATACTGCAAATGGGGAAATCATATTCCCATTCCTTTTGTCGGCGATTTCAACTTGGCGGGAAGTAAGTTCGAAGATCAAAAATTAAGTTCGAAAAGGGTTTCCATGAGGTACTTTGATTAAAGGCAATAAGTAAACCAATCCAAAGAACCTCACTCCATATAATTGGAAAACCTTGCAATATACTGAGTACCGATCATGTCAACGATCTTTTCCGCCTCGAAAAACTTGGACAATATCGTGTTTCATAGCTCTGGCTGTTTTTTTGGTTTGGGTCCCCACTTCATGAGCGCCATGAGCAAATCCATGTCCAACAGCTCTGGCGGTTTGTTTGGTCCCACTTTTAACCTTTCTCATAGTATGAACAGTTCCATGCCCAACAATTCGAGTAGTCTTTTTGGTGGTATTCTCAACACCCATAAAAATATGAACAACATCATTTTTGGTTGAAATAAAAATTTTTCTGGGACTCATCGAATTTGAAGCCTTTGCAGTACCGCATGATGGAACCAATAAAAAAATCCCTAGTAAAA
The DNA here is from genome assembly GCA_003501335.1 of Bacillota bacterium. GTDB lineage: Bacteria > Bacillota > UBA4882 > UBA8346 > UBA8346 > UBA8346. The sequence goes on along the minus strand of DNPQ01000244.1, from coordinate 4,947 downwards.
TGAACAAACCATATAATCTCAATTTCATTTGCATCATCCTCAATTTTTAAATTTCACCACTATTATACAAGTAAATTTCAAGAATGTATATTCCAAAAAAATGGGTTCTTATTACCAATTATTTTGAGCCATATCATACATATCTTCTCATGATTTAATTTAATAACGTAAGTACGGATATAAAAAAAATTTTGGACTTTCCCAAGTGTTTTCATATTCCTCATACGGGCCACATAAAATTTTATATGGAAATATTAAACTATTTAAGCCCGGTTATTTCAGGAATCTTTACCGGCTCTATATTACTTATCGTTTCGCAAAAAATCAACACCATCCAAGAAACCAAAAGGTGCCGCACGCTCATTGCCTTTCTGCGACTGGAAATTATGAATAACTACCGTTTACTCAATGAGTTTACACCGACTGGTAAGAAAGTCCCCGTTCTAGAAGACAATGTCTGGGAAAAGGTAAGCACGGAAATTATCAATAAACTGCCATTTGTACTCACAAATCATCTCATTGTGCATTATTACTTTATACGAAACGCTGCCGATTTATTACCCAATAGTCCCCTTACGGAACTTGAACGCCAAAAAAACCGGATGAAATTTTTGATTAAAAGGCTTCAAAAATTTACAAAATCTTCCGATCATAGCATTCATTAATTTGTTTTCGAAATCACCGGGCCTAAAATACACCATTTAATCCCCGGATGAAATATAACAACGTCATTGGTGGCGGTTTCAATCCTTCCTGTGATTTTTTCTTTTAATAACAAACCCTGGCATTGTATGGTAAAACGCCAAATCCCATCATCATCATAGCAGAAATTTAGTAATGATCCATCTGAAAAAGCAATGTACAGACATTCACATTGAGCGTCTGCGGATAAAAGCTTTCCAGGAGTGAAATGATCATTCAAATCACCTTCAACAAATATGATATCATCAGAACAGCCTGATAAAATAAGGCCGGACGTGATATAATCTTTCATTTGCACTCTGCCCATGATATACCTCCAATCTTCATAATCATCCATCTTAGCCCATGGGAGATTCGCGCCCGATCCGCTACAAATTCGGACATGATGATAACCTAAATTTAAAATCATAACAGTCACTGAATTTGATAAAATATACGGATAATATCATAACGGTAAAAAAATGATTTTCTGAAATCTATAATCTATTCTATTTTATCCATTATTCAATTATTTGCCACGTTATTTGGTCACCTTGGGATTAGGCCGCATTTTAAAACCTTGGATAAATAAAAAGCTGATCATATGTCACTGATCAGCAAGATTATCTTAAATGCATTAGAGAATATCGGCAGACAAAACAATTTGCTCTTTAAAATCTCAGATGGTCATCTTCCAACGGTATTACCTCTTCCGGTGAAATGACTTTGGTATTGGCTTGATTTACTAATAAAGAGACCTGGGAATTTAACTCTTGGCCGACCCTTTGATAGCCCATACCGAACTCGTTGAAATACCCCGGATGATCAGCACCATTATTTATAATAGAGGCATTACCTGTTTTCAACAGGCTTTCAGTTCCATACACCAGTTGTGAAAGATCCTGAACAATTTTTCTGGTGCTGTCCGCTTGAGCCGTCAATTCCTCAGATGCTGAGGCACCTTCTTCAGCGGTTGCCGCATTTTGCTGGGTTACAGTTTCCATTTGAGTCATGGCCTTGGTAACTTGTTCGACTCCTTGAGCTTGTTCAGCACTAGCCGATGAAATCTCATTCATTAATTCATGAACCTTTTTCGCCTGGTCAACTATTTCCGATAAATCGTTGTGAACGTTCTGGGCATCCAAGACTCCGGTGCTTGCAAGTTCAATATTGGATTCGATCATTGTAGTGGTATCTTTAGCAGCCTGGGCACTTCTCCCGGCTAGATTCCTCACTTCTTCCGCTACAACTGCAAATCCCATCCCCGCCTCACCGGCACGGGCCGCTTCAATGGCGGCATTAAGAGCCAGAATATTCGTCTGAAAGGCAATATCATCAATTACTTTAACGACATTGACAATATCATTGCTGGATTTCTTAATTTTCTCCATGGAAGCCATCATCTGTTTCATTTCAATATTACCCTTATTCGCCGATTCCTTCGCTTTTTCAGAAAGTTCGAAAGCCTGCGCAGTATTATTTGAGGTTTGTTCCAGCATAGAAGCGGCTTCCTGCAATGTGGAAGAGGTCTCCTCAATGGCGGATGCCTGCTCGGCACTTCCCTGAGAAAGTTGCCCGGCGGATGCTGATAACTGGCTGGAAGCTGCCGCCACTTGTCCTGCGCCTTCACTTAAGCGGTTCGCAATATCGGCTATCGGTTTTATAATAATGCGAGTCATGTAAAAAGTAATTCCTATACCAAGGATGATTGCAATCCCGCCCAACAATGCCATCAATAATATTAACCCACAATTGATGCTGTTTGCTACAACCAAATCTTTTTGATTACTGGCTTGCTGCACATGAACAGCTTGCTCGATGACATTAATCCATTTCTGACAAGCCGGGCCGGCTTGTGATATGACCAAATAACCGGCGGCATCCTTTTGATTCGCCATTGCCAACTGAATCACCTGATCATTGAGTGGCTTCGCAACTGCTTCCGCTTTGTCAATGTTAGCCCGGATAAGTCTTCCTTGCTGGGTTGCTGAAGTTTTCTCAATCTCTTTTTGCAGTTGATTGTAATGAAGCCGGGCATTTTCGATTTTATTAATTTCTTGCTGCTTTTGAAATGGATCATCTAATAAGGCGACAGTATTGATGGAGTTGGTAACTTCGAGGATCAGTTTTTGCATATCATCATAGAGCGTTAATTTATAAACATTATGATCGACGATTTCTTTCATTTTACTGTCGATCTGGTTTAGACTCAATAAAGTGAATACGATTAACAAAATGATAATTCCCAACAAACTACCAAAGCCCATTAACAACCTAGTTTGAAGCTTGACTTTACTTTTCATATTCAGTCCATCTCCATTTAAAATCTATGTTGCCAATTTGAGATGTTTTTCACAAAATTCCTCCTCCTGAGTCTTAAAAATTAAACCTACCGAATTATAATAGTAATTTAAAAGGACTCAATCTAAGTTTCTATTTTGCTTCCTACTTATTATGTTAACTCAATTATATATATATATCGTGAACACCTGATGATTTCTCTATGAATTTTGCATCACTAATCGCATCACCTTTGCCAGCTCAAACGATTTTTCAGGCGAATTGCCGAATAACCCCGCCTCATCAAAATTAACGAGTTCTGTGGATAAAATTTTTAAATCATCTCTTGTAACAATTGACCTTTATGTTTAAAATAAAACAGAAACTTCAAATTGAATTTACTTTTCATGTCAACAAGGAGAATCCAAATGTATCCAGCCGAATTTGGTTTCAAGATGCCTCCGGAATGGGAAAAACACTCCCGGACCTTCATGGAATGGCCAGTGAAGGAGGCTATCTGGCCGGAACCTTTTACTGAGATTTTGCCGGTATTCGCCGATATCGCTCAAAAAATCGCCTCTTTTGAACCGGTAACTCTCATAGCCCGGCCGGAGTTAGCCGACCAGGCAACGCACTTTTGCGGACCGGGCATTGATATCTTACCTTTAGAACATAATGACTCCTGGATGCGGGATAACGGACCGACTTTCCTCACCCATTCCAACGGTGAAATCGCCGGAATTAATTGGATTTTTACCGGCTGGGGCGGCAAGTTTCCGGCGAATGATGACAACAGAGTTGCATCCAGGCTGCTTCGGCATTTAGAAATATCTTGCTTTGACCTTCCCATTGTGATGGAGGGCGGCTCCTTTCATGTGGACGGGGAAGGCACTCTCCTAACGACCGAGGAATGCCTATTAAACCCAAACCGCAATCCTCAGCTTCATCGGAACCAAATCGAAAATTTGCTGAAACAGTCCTTAAATGTTTCCAAAGTTATCTGGTTGAAAAAAGGCTGGGTCGGAGATGATACGGATGGCCATGTTGATAACCTCGCTTGTTTCGCCCGGCCGGGACTCATCATCACCCAGGTTTGTAGCGATCCTGCCGATCCAAATTATGAGATTTCCAGGGAAAATATTAAAATATTAGAAACAGCCACCGATGCCGGAGGACGGCACTTTAAGATCATTCCCATCGAGCAGCCTCCGGCCGACTATTATCAAGATAACCGTCTGACTTTAAGTTACCTCAATTTTTATTTTGTAAATGGTGGCATCATTCTGCCCCAATTCGGCAGTAAGGCCGGTCCTAACGACCAAAGAGCAAAGGATATTTTGCAGCAATTATTCCCTGAGCGTAAGATCATGACCATTAATGGTTTGATTATCGCCCGGGGCGGTGGCAATGTCCATTGTCTGACCCAGCAAATGCCCGCCGGTATCTAATTAAAACATGTGAAATTTAGGAATAAAAGCCGGAACTGTTGATTCATGCTTCAAAGTTTGACCGAATCAATAAAGGAATTTAATGTTCTTAAACGACTCCCGGCTCCTATATTCATTTACCTTATCCTAATCGATTCGAGGAGGAAGACCATATGTCCCGTCCGATTCAAGTAGCCGCCGTTCAAATGTGCTGTTCAGCACAGATAGATGACAATATCCAAAAAGCTGATAGGATGATCCGGAAAGCAGCCCTTCATGGCGCTCAAATCATTTTACTGCCCGAACTTTTTGAGACCCTTTATTTTTGCCAGGAAAAAGCGAAAACAAATTTCCGGTACGCCTCTCTTCAAGAACAAAACCAAGCTGTAAATCATTTTCAAAAAGTAGCCCGTGAACTTCAGCTGGTATTGCCCATCAGTTTTTTTGAACAACAAGGTGATCGCTATTTTAATTCCATTGCTCTGATCGACGCAGATGGTCAAGTTTTGGGGACGTACCGGAAAACCCATATTCCTGACGGACCGGGTTATGAAGAAAA
>DNPQ01000013.1 GCA_003501335.1 Bacillota bacterium | reverse complement strand
GAACTGATGGCATCAAAAGTATTATAAAGAAAATGGGGCTTAATTTGCGCTTGCAATACTTCCAACTCGGTTTGGCGGATAATTTTTTGTTCCGCAATGGTCCTTTCCAGCAAGTTCTGGATTTCCTGAATCATCAGGTTGTAACCGTCTTTTAGCTTTCCGATCTCATCCTCTCCCGTTTCAAAATCGACCCGCTCAAAGTGGCCCTTTTTGACACCTTGCATCGATTGCAATAACTTGCGAATGGGCGTGGTGATCAGTTTGGAGATCAAAACGGCGCCAAAGAAAATCAAAAGACCGTTCAAACCGATCATGATCAAGATAATCAAACTGAACGCTCTCAACTCCCTGGAAAGCTCGTCAAAGGGTATTACACTGATGATCCGCCACCCATATTGGTTGCCGAAGGTGGAAATCAAATAATACTGGCGGCCAAATTTCCAGGTTTGCGCATGATACCCGGTTAAAGGAGCGTCTTTGATTCGATTGAGGTTCAAATTGCTTATTTCATGGACCCGGACAATATCCCGATCATGCTCATCCCTTACGATGATACTGCACAGATATTGATTATCCACCCCCGTCATGGATTTGGTAAGTGCTTTGCTGGATAGGTTGACGATCAATATCCCCAGGGGTTTTTGGGTATCCAGATCATTGACGACCCTGATCAACGAGATATAATGGTCGTCAGAAAGATTATTACTGAAGATATCCCCGGCATTGCTTTTCAGCAAATATCCCCCTCTTTGGCGAATTACCTCCTCATACCAGGGAGCTTCCTGAATATTCCGGTACTTAAAAGTTTTGACCGTCAATTGATCGACTCCGTAGCGGTTGCCCTGATTGTCAAAGAGATAAATCGCCGAGGTGGATGGAGAGGTCTCTAGTAAATTAATAAAATATCGGTTCACGCTACGCTGCAAACTCAAGGTAGGTTTACGTAAACAATATTGGACGCTCGCATCCGACAGTATCGTTTTAGATAAATTATTGGTGTTATCGATGAGCGTATCAATATTGGCATTGATGGAACCCAGCATTTGAAAGGATACGCTGCTAATTTTGCGGGCCATATATTTTGAATTGATCCGGTAATAACAAAAACCGCTGATTGAAATGGAAATGGTTAAGAGAATCAAATAATAAATGGTAATCTTGGAGCTAATTCTGATATTTTGTAACCGCTTGCCGGTGAAAGACCGGGCGTTCATTTTCATGGACTGTCGGCTCCTGTCCCAATCCCCACGCATAAAATAATATGAAAATTTTTTAAAGTGCCCACTACCCTAAATTCTATAAAATGATTAACTTTTGTTAAAATATTGCATCTAAATTGTAGCGATTTCGTAAAAAAATATCAAGAGCAAAACATAACAATAAAGCCCTGAAAGATTAGAAAGTTTCGCTAACGAGAACTTCCCAATCTCCCTGGGCTTTATCAATCCACTGGAACAGAGGATTAGCAGAGTAAAAAAATCAAATCATCTTTCTTATAAAGTGATGGTCACCTTTTTTAGACCGCGGGGCTGATCAGGATTAAGTCCCTTAATCACTGCCAGCTCACAGGCAAGCATTTGGGCGATAACTGCATTATAAAATGGTGAAAGCAGATCATTGGAAGTTTGCGGAATCTTAAAATTACAATTCCCCAATTCGATCGCTTCGTTCACATTCGAAACTACGATCAAATCGACTAAATTTTCTTTGAGCCGCTTGATCATTTGCATTACATCCACAAAGCTGGGACCATCAGGAGCATATACGATTACAGGCATATCTTTTTCGATCATTGCAAAAGGACCATGATAAAAATCAGAGGTCGCATAGGCCTTCGCCCGGACATAAGTGGATTCTTGAATCTTTAATGCTGATTCCAAAGCTACAGCATAATTGATCCCCCTGGCAAGCACAAAACATTCTTGAATAAAGCGGTACCGTTCCATTTTCATTTTAATGGCGTCAGTGTCCAGCCCCTTGAAAAGGTTTTGAGGCAGTTGCCCAAGTTCTTTTTTAAAAAGGGAATTCTGGCCCCATTCCGCAACCAACTGGGCAATTAAGAATATTTCGGCTGTAAAGGTCTTAGTGGCAGCGACGCTTTTTTCCAGGCCTGCATTGCAATAGAGATGATACATCGCTCCGGTAGCCAACGGAGAATTGGGATCGTTGGTAATACTAACTGTAAGGGCTCCCGATTCTCCAGCATTTTTAAGAACTTCCAATACATCGGCAGCCTTGCCGGATTGGGATATCCCGATGACCAGGGTACCGGGAAGTTTCAGCTTTTTTTTGTAAATCGTAAAAATAGAAGGCGCCGCCAACGAAACGGGTATCCCTAATTCATACTCAATGACATATTTACCGTATACGGCTGCATGATCGGAAGTTCCCCGGGCGGCAATGATTACGGATTGGATATTACGGCGGGACACTTCGGTGACGATTTCCCGAAGCACTTTTTCATTCACACGCCCACAGCTTTCTAAAACTGCAGGTTGTTCCAAAATTTCATTCCACATTTGGGTTGACATGATTGACCAAACTCCTTTAATCCTCAGCTTCTTGCCATTCTTGCAAGTAAGCGGTGAGTTGATCCAAACTTGGACTAAAGCCGTTTTGAACATAAAATCCGGAGACGGCATTGGCTGAAATCAATGAAGACTGCAGATCCAATCCCAGTAAATGAGCCAAACAAAATCCGGCGTTAAAATTATCACCGCCACCGGTGGATATTTGAGGATGCTGAATCAATTTGGTTTTGGCGTGGCAACTGGTCCCGTTTTGCCAGGCCCAAGCCTCATCCCGGGGATGAATCACCAAAACTTCAATTCCGAGTTTTTGATAAAGCTGTTCACCGATAGTCTTAATATCACAGCGAGCATGATTGGGATCATCCAATAAAACCCGGTAAAGAATCCGGGCTTCATTTTCGTTGATACCCAAAACCGTCCGGAAATTCTTGGTATACCGGGGCAACAATCCGACAACTTCCCGAATATCCTTGTCATCCCGTTTTGAACAGTCTGCCAAATCGAAATATACGGTTTTTCCTTTTGTACTGGGAAGACGGGGTACCACATCATCTAAAATTCCCTGCCAGATGGCAGTGGTATGCTCGATCTCACTCCAATTGACGATACCGATTAGATCACAGTTTGTAAAAAAGCTCACCAATTGATCTAAGCCCTACCACATTTTGAATCCATTCCCAGGTAAGATTATCAAGGGCTTCGATTCGAATCAGCATCACCTTGCCGTCATCAAACTCTAACGCAGAGGTAAGTCCCGGATCGGAAACAGTATATAAAGTACAATGATTCTTTTTCATCGGTTCGAATAAAGGATGAACCTGAGGATAACCCAAAGCACCAATGCAGGTCACTGAGATTCCCAGCGACCCCAAAGCATTGGAAAAAATCGGCATGTTGCCGCCCATTTTGCAGAGGTGTTCCTTCAGTTCAATCGAACAACTTTGGCCGCTTTGAGAAATTAAAAACGAGCCGAATTCCTCGATTGTATCAAAATAGCGTAGTTTCTTATCCGGCGTTTTTTGCTTCACAACGCGGATAATTGAATCGATAAAGCCATCAAATCCAATACATGCCTGCCTTTTCGATAAAACCATCTGATTGGACTTTATTTGCGCAAGAACATTCCCAATTTCCGATTTCAAATCGACACTCCCCATCGAGATCTTTCTGGCTATAGACTATGGATACCTATAGGAACACAAGTTCATCTCGAAAAAATTTCAACCTTTAATGGCACCTTCAGTAATACCTGAGATAAAGCTCCGTTGGAACAACAGATAAATGACGATGACCGGTAAAGCAACGATGACTGAACCGGCTGCCTGCAAAGTGACATTTTCTTGATGGGCAGTCTGAAAAAGATAGAGCCCTAACGGCAGTGTACGCAATTCATCTTTATAAGTCAAGACCAATGGAAAAGTGAAGTCATTCCAAGTTGCCAGAAAAAATAGCACCACCAAAGATGAGAGGGATGGCTTTACCAGTGGAAAAATAACGTGCCGCACCAATGAAATCTTGTTACAGCCATCAATACTTGCGCTGTCCAACAATTCACCCGGAACATCCAACAAACAGGGCCTTAAAAACAATGTAGCGAAGGCGACACTCATGGCAGCCTGCGGTAAAATCAGCGCCCAATAAGTATTTAAAAGACCCAACCGGTGCAGGTTAAAATAAGATGGGATGATCACGGATTCTTCCGGCAAGATTAACCCGATCATAAAAAGCACCAACCATAACGGGTTAAAGGGAACCTTCAAAATTACCATGCTATAGGCCACCATTAAACCTAATACAATTCCTAATAAAGTTACAACCAGGGCGACCAAAAGCGAGTTGAAAAAATAAACGCTAAAATGGCCCGTCACCCAAGCTTCAGCGTAATTGGCCCATTCCCAAGTCCG
>DNPQ01000273.1 GCA_003501335.1 Bacillota bacterium | reverse complement strand
TACAAAATTAATGGTAGAGTTTTCTTTTTGAGGTGGAGCATGAAAAAAATCCTGAAATGGATAAGAAAGAAATTCGATAAGGGATTTACCTTTATGCTGGTTCCCAATTCCTCGGGCGGTCAGGTTAAAAGTATTGGTATTCCGTTTTGGTCGGTACTGTGTATTGTTTTTATTGTCGGATTTAATTTATATGTTTTCTTTGCTTATACAATGCAGGTTAAGCAAATATATCGTTTTCGTGAGGATGTTCGATCCAAAAAGCATCAGATAGCAAAGTTAGAAAAAGAACAGCGGCAGGTAAAACCGACATTACAAAAAAGTTATCAAATCGCCAAAGAATTAAGCCGCTTAAAATTGGAACGGACAAAATTATTAACGATTTGGCAGGCGATTCAACAAAAAGGCGGACGGGTGGCGACACAGGCAAGTCGTGGGGTATTTATCCGAACAAACCCTTACATATTAGATTCCAGTCCGGATGATAGAACTTCTTTAAAAGAATTGCAAAATAATTTAGGACAGCTTCAAGCTTATATCAAAGAAGAAGATGTAACGCAGCAAAAGCTATATCGGGAATTGAAGGCTTATGATATTCAACTTGATCATACACCATCCATTTGGCCTCTCAGTTCAACATTTATTACATCGTTATTTGGTTCCCGGTTACATCCGCTTTTAGGTTATTATAAAGAACATACTGGGGTGGATTTAAAAGCTTCATATGGCAGCCAAGTAAAAGCGGCCGCTGACGGAGTTGTTAAAACAGCCGGTTATATAAGCGGTTATGGTTATGCGGTCATCATTAATCACGAATATGGTTATGAAACGTTATATGCTCATAATTCCAAGCTTTTAGTGACTTCAGGGCAAAATGTTAAAAAAGGACAAGTTATTAGTTTTTCAGGTAGTAGCGGCGAAAGTACAGGGCCCCACCTCCATTATGAGGTTCATATAAATGGCCATCCGGTAAATCCAGTATCTTTTTTTAGAAACTAACGGGGAGGTTCACGATGCAGTCACATAACAAGGAAGGTATTAATTCACGTAAAGTGGATACTTTGGTCGGTAAAGAGTGTAGTTTTAAAGGAAACTTAGAGGCTCCTGGTGGAGCGTTGCGAATTGATGGATATTATGAAGGTGAACTCCATATTGGCGGAGATTTAATTGTCGGAGAGAGTGGCAAGGTCGCAGGAAATCTTGTTGCCAGAAATATTATCATCGCCGGTGAAGTCAAAGGAACGATTGAAGCTCGCGGAAGACTGGAACTCGCTCCGACTGCAAAGGTTATCGGCGATTCTAAAATGGTTACTTTGGTTGTCGAAGACGGCGCATTTTTACAGGGGTTATGCGCGCCATTGCCCAGAGGTGAACTAAAAGAACGCGGTAAAGCATTACGGGTTGATACTCCTGTTGAAGCTTAAACTGAAAAAACTCCTTTAAGGGAGTTTTTTTTATGCCTCCTTTAATTTGTCGGGTTTGAATGATGATTTTGGAGTTCGGTCATACTAAAAGGCAAACGGAAGGTTTTTCAAAAGACTTATCCTTAAAAGTCAATGAAGGAGGTATTCAATGTCCAGAATTGTAGCGATTGAAGATGGAATTTTGAATTTGAAACCCTATATTGAGAGTGAAGGCTATCAGGTTGTAAAAATGAAGGAAGGCCAGGATGCAGATGCCTATATTATTTCAGGGCTAGATGAAAATGTAACTGGAGATATGACAAGAGCCGGAAATGGATTTTTAATTAATGCCAGAGGTCGGCAACCGGAAGAAATCATGTATGATTTACAGAAACATTTTCGGCTCATGGAATAACCTTGAATGATTGAAAAAAGACTCGAGAAAAAGAAAACAGGCTATTCAATTTTAATATTGGATAACCTGTTTTCTTTTTCGTATATGTTAGGTGTCTTGTTTATCGATGATGCAGGGTTTAGAAAACTCCAAGATATTGATCGGTTTCCCATTGGTGAACTTGACTGCGGTAGACTTCCCATTCGATGGATTTCGCTTCCAAGAATCTTGAAAAAATATGTTCACCCAGAGTCTCAAGAACGAGAGGATCTTTCTCCATCTCTACGAGGGCGTCATATAATGAGTCAGGTAGGGCGGTAATGTTTTCCAGAGAGCGTTCGACCGGAGTCATCAGAAAAATATTTTTTTGTATGGGGCTTCCGGGATTGATTTTATTGGCAAGACCGTCCAAACCGGCTTTAATAAGTAAACTAAAAGCCAAATAGGGATTACAGCAAGGATCGGGGCTTCTGAATTCAACGCGGGTACTATTTTCACGGGAAGCCGGAACCCGGATCAGAGCGCTACGATTTGAAGCCGACCAGGACTGATATACGGGGGCTTCATAGCCTGGAATCAAGCGCTTATAGGAATTGACCAGAGGATTGGTGATGGCCGTAATTCCCTTGGCATGTTTTAATAATCCGCCAATAAAGTAAAGAGCAGTTGAACTTAGTTGATTGGCTGCGGTGGGATCAAAAAAGGCGTTATTTTGATCTTTGAATAAGGATAAATGGATATGCATACCGGAGCCGTTGATGCCAAATACGGGTTTGGGCATAAATGTGGCATGCAAATTGTGGGTTTGGGCAATAATTCGGGTAACAAATTTGAGAGTCGTAACCCGATCAGCCGTTGTTAAAGGGTCCGAATATTTAAAATCGATCTCATGCTGGCCGGGGGATACTTCATGATGGGAAGCTTCGATTTCAAAGCCCATCTCTTCCAAAGTAAGAACGATTTCACGGCGGGCATTTTCTCCTAAATCATTGGGTGAGAGATCGAAATAACCACCTTTATCATGGGCTATTAAAGAAGGGGAACCGTCTTCATTGGATTTAAATAAGAAGAATTCGCACTCTGGGCCAACGTTGATAGAAAATCCCAAATCTTGAGCTTCTTTAATAGTCTGTTTTAAAATAAAGCGGGGATCACCTTGAAAGGGTTCAAGCTCGGGTGTACAAATATCACAAATAATTCTGGCCACTGCACCTTCTTTGGGACGCCAGGGGAAAATTGCAAAGGTGTTGAGGTCGGGCTTTAAAATCATATCGGATTCTTCAACACGGGTGAATCCTTCGATGGATGAACCGTCAAACATAACTTCATTATCCAAAGCCCGGGGAAATTGACTAATGGGTATGGCTAAATTTTTGACCACGCCTAAAATGTCGGTAAACTGAAGACGGATAAATCGGACATCCAGTTCTTTGCATTTCTTTAGCACTTCTTCTTTTGTCATATAGGTTTCCACATCCTTATTTTCGTTTATGCTGTAGCCAGTTATTTAAAGCTTCCTGATTATTTACCGGATATAAAGAAGTAAGCTTAGGCGCTTCCGGACGATGTTGGCTAAATACGGACGGTGTCGATGGAGCGGCCGGTACTGTAGAAGAATTAACTGTTTCGTTGGTTTTAGGACTGTTAATGATCGCTTTAATACCATCTAAATTGAGCCCTTTTTCCAGTAAACTTTTTATGAGTAAGAGGTTTTCTACATCTTGTGGCGTATACAGTCTTTGATTACCTTTGGAACGGGCCGGTTTAATTAATTCGTGAGATTCATAATAACGAATCTGGCGAGCCGTTAAATTGGTCATTGTCATAACAACACTGATTGGATAAATAGAATCATTATTTGACATTGAAGTACTCCTTCGTTCCAATCATAAATAAAAGCCTTTTTTAATAAGTATACGGGAATGTCAGAGAAATGTCAACGATTAGCCAGCATATGGGAACAGTGAGGCTGCGATGGATCAATTGAGAGAAAGTAGTCGTACAAAAGCAGAAAAGCGATTAGCCCTGGCTCTACAGGCTAAGAAATGGCCCTTTAAACAGAATCAAACTCTAGAAGGGTATGAGGTCGACTTTTGGTTTCCTGATTATCGATTGGTTATTGAGGTTGACGGTTATACCCATTTAAGCAGTCAACAACAGCGCCTGGATCAAAATAAGGACCGTTTTTTGCTGGATAGGGGGCTTTTGGTGATTCGTATCAGTAATCAGCGAATCCGGGAAAACCTTCAGGATTGTCTGGTTGAGATTGAGCAAACCATCAAGCGGTTAAAGGGAATGGCAAACAAAGAGTTGATGAATGATGAATGGAAACGACACCTTCCCAAGATTCCGACCCCTCCGGAAATGCATATAAAAAAGCCGCAAACCATTGAAGAGTATTTTTTAAGCCTCGATGAAGAGGACTCTTGAACTGTTCTCCGATTCAGAAATATATAGCTGAGTGTTCCAAGAATGGTTCGAATTGGCCGGACGCTGGTAAAAAGCAAATTGAAGTGAATGATGACGACCGGTAATCGCTTTCAGAGTTGCACACAATTGAATCTGGGTTATTGAGCTCTTTAAGAGGGCCAGGAAATTTTGGTGTAAATCCCAGTAAAGCGAATTAACTTTGCTGATATAGGAAAGGGTTTCACGAATGCGGGGCACTCTTCCTAATCTGGCTACACGGGATGGACCGGCGTTATATGCTGCCAAGATTAAGTTGCTGTCGCTGAATAAACTTTTTAAATAGAGTAGAAATCGGGTGCCGGCATAAATATTTTCTTGAATATTAAAAGGGTCGCGGATGTGCATTGCTTTATAAACGCAAGATGTTAATTGCATAAGACCCAGGGCTTTGCAAGGCGAAACGGCTTTGGGATGAAATGAAGACTCAGCAGCAATAATACTGGAAATAAATAAGGGATCAAAACCGGTCAATTGAGCTTCCGTTAATATGGTCTTACAAACCAATTCTTTTTGATCCGGATTTAAATAGGGATTGTATGAATCGATTAACTGCAATAATAATTGGAGTTGATACTCAGAAGCTCCATTATGCGTTTCAGAGATGGGGTCAATCGGATAGGGATCGCTCGCAAATGCCGATATTGTAACTGTAAATAAAAGAATGGTTGTAATTGTAATTATATATAGGATAAAGCGTTTTATCATTGTAAATACCTCCTAAAAAGTATCTTTCTAGGAAGTATTGGTTATTGTTGAAGATATTATACATTGGAAAGAAAGAGTGGCAATGGTTTCACGTGAAAAAATCCATTTAGCTGGCTTTGAGTTAAAAACCCTGCTTCCTTGTTTTGCGTTGCAATTTTGGCTTGCAGACTGAAATTGTATTCCTGAATCTTCCTTTTTTTGATTTTCTTAGATAAATCACCTCGCTTTTATTGCGGCCTTTTCATTGTAGATTGCGAATGATCCGGAATCCATCTTAATACGGGATTCCGTGCAGCCAAGGTTTCATCGACCCTGGAGATATAGGCGCAATGCGGAGCCGCGATGAGGGTTTCCGGTGAATCCAGGGCTTCATGATAGATTTGAACCATAATATCAATAAAATGATCTAAAGTATCAAGGCCCTCGGTTTCGGTGGGCTCGATCATTAGTGCTTCTTCGACTATAAGGGGAAAATAAATTGTAGGGGGGTGGATCCCGTAGTCCAAAAGTCTTTTGCCGATATGAACGGCCAAGATATGATGAGGACTTAGGTCGGTTGCCGATATCACAAATTCGTGCATACAGTAACGATCGTAAGGTAAGGTGAAATATTTTTTCAGTTTGGCCTGGAGATAATTTGCGTTTAATATAGCATCCCGACTGGCTTGAGATAGACCTTCAGCACCCATGGAGCGGATATAAATCAGGGCTTTGATGGCAACAGCGGTATTTCCGTAGAAGCCATGAATTTTACCGATACTTTCCGGCCGTTCGTAATCCCATAAGTATCCGGCGGGACTTTTTTGAATCACCGGATAAGGCAAGAATTTCGCTAAAAAATTTTTAACTCCGACAGGCCCCGCACCCGGTCCCCCTCCGCCATGGGGTGTGGCGAAAGTTTTATGCAGATTGAGGTGCATCATGTCAAACCCCATATCACCCGGCCTGATCAGTCCCATAATGGCATTGAGGTTCGCTCCATCGTAATATAAAAGGCCGCCGGATTGGTGGACTAAATCGGCGATCGGGGTGATTTCCGGTTCAAAAAGTCCCAGGGTATTGGGATTGGTTAACATGAGACCAGCCACTTTTGAGCTTAAAAGGGATTTTAAATTTTTCATATCGATAAAGCCATTATGGTTACAATGAACCGTTACCGCTTCGAAACCTGCCATTGCGGCACTGGCAGGATTGGTGCCATGGGCCGAAGCAGGAATTAATATCTGAGTCCGTTGGTCTTCATTCCGGGAATGAAGATATTTTTTTAGTATTAATAGGGCTGTGAGTTCGCCATGGGCGCCGGCGGCCGGTTGTAAGGTAAAGGCATCCATTCCCGTAATAACCATCAAATGGTGTTCCAATTCAAAAAGGATAGCCAAGGTTCCTTGAACCATGCTTTCCGGAAAGAATGGGTGCAAGTCCAAAAAACCAGGAAGCGAGGCTAAATCCTCGTTAATTTTAGGATTATATTTCATGGTACAGGAACCCAATGGATAAAAGCTTGTATCAACGCCGTGATTGTGC
>DNPQ01000274.1 GCA_003501335.1 Bacillota bacterium | reverse complement strand
TGGCGAATGAAACAGTTTTGGGAGCCTTTAGCGCGGAACCAATCCCGGTTGAAGTACAGAACCTCTTGAATAACATTAAGCAGCAGGGCTTAATCGCTTGTGTGAAGAACGATGGTGTTTTCTTTTTAGGCCAGGAAGAATGTCAGGAACTGGGCATCCCGTTCAAGCACCAAATTTATTTGGACTGTGTTCCCCAAGCTTCTTAAGGAATTTGCTGTTGCAATAAGCAATCGTCCACCCGAAATAAGTCTTAACTTGCCGGGATGCCCGAAGAATGAAAATCCCGGATGGTGCTTCTTTGCTTTGGCGAGTCAAGGTAGAGATCTAGATTGAATATATTTTTTGGATAATTTCATTTAAATTCTTTCTTAAATCAGTAACTTAAAGTAAATCTCCGTGTCTATTTCGACCGTATCTTTGGATGGAAGAGCGGTTTTTGTTTTTTAAAAACAGGGTCTAAAAATTGATATTGTTTGTACCAGCTTTGAGGAAAGTTTGGATGAAGCAGTGTAAAGGTGGGGGAAAATGCTCCTGTAATTCTTTCCCTATGAATTTGACTTGAAAATGGCCGATGGTAGATATAAAATGTTCTCTAAGATTTTGGAGAGAAAACAAAAGTTCGGAGAAGCGGATCAAAAAGTCAAAAGATAAAAGTTAAAAAAGAAAATGGTGACACCTTGATGATGAAGCAACATCGGAAAAATTTTTTCGAGAGTAAGTTGTCGGACGCTTTCCACGGAAAGTTTGGGTTGCTGGTTTTGATCCCACTGTGTATGATAGTAACTTTTCCCATATTCCAGCGATATACCTTTGCCGCTGAGATGCCTCAACCGGTTTCTGCTTTTGAAGCAAGCACGTTTCATGATAATCAAGGGGGCGTATTACCGTATCGTTTGTTGAAACCAATCGCGGAAGACTTAGCAGGACCTAAAAAATACCCTTTGATACTCTTTTTGCATGGCACAGGCGAACGGGGCTCGGATAATAAAAAGCAATTGAAGTATATTGCCGAAGTTTTTGAACAACCGGCTCTGCGGCAAAAATATCCCTGTTTTGTAATGGTTCCCCAGTGTCCGGCAGGACAGAATTGGGTTGAGAAGGAGAGCTATTCCGGTACTGTACCGATTTCTCCAAAGCCCGCCAAACCATTGTGGCAAACTATGGAGTTGCTCCATGGATTACAAAATGAACTACCGGTTGATTCCAACCGAATTTATATTATCGGCGTATCGAGCGGGGGTTCCGGCGTTTGGGATTTAATTGCCCGTTATCCTCACATGTTCGCGGCGGCAGCTCCTTTTTGCGGTTCCGGGGATGACCAAAAGGCCAATCTTATGGTGGACACTCCGATTTGGGCATTTCATGGGGGACGTGATATTTTGGTAAATCCTAATACAACCCGGGCCATGATTAAGGCAATCCTAAAAGCCGGAGGTCATCCTAGATATACGGAGTATCCTAATTTGTTCCACAACATTTGGAACAAAGCCTTTCACGATCCGGCGTTCTTTGAGTGGCTATTTCAGCAGAAACGAGAATAATTGAAACACACGCATAGATGCCCTTATCGGCATCTTTTTTTATGCAAAGATTTTTTGGTATCAGTTTGTAAGTAAGAGCACCGGCCCGATTTTAATTTTGGTCGCACTAGCGCGACTCGGGGCTATCAGCTATGGAAGTTGGAAAGAAGAGGGAGGCGTGTATGAGGACTGGCCAATAGGGTTAAGCCAGCAGTTCGATCCGGGCAAAGATATAATTAAGATTATCCTCTTTGAGCGCCACCCGGAAGTATTCGGTATTTTCCATTTGTACCGGTGTATAGCCATTATAATCTAAATATTTTTGGCTTTTACGGCGGTCGAACCAATGGATCAATGAAATTTTACCATCGGCAATTTCAATTGCGGTAATTCCCGTTTTACCAATTGCGCATCCCGAATTGAACATACAGGGGACCATCAGGTCCGAATTATAAAGACTGCTGCGGGACCCCTTGCGTATATTTTTCTTCATCGACAGGTATTGCAATTCGGCATTAAATTTTTTAATTTTGGCGGCGAGTTTATCAAGAGTAGCTTGATCTTTATCCCCTTGGGAATAATCACGGCAGTATTGTTCGATTTTAAATTTCAGGTATTCGATTTTGGATAATGATTCAAACAAGGGCCGATGCGTATGACCAATCAATGAAACAACCTTGTGAGTGCGGGCAAAGTCATACACCCGTTTTTCAGTATTAAATTTGGTGGTGCTGTTATGAGAAATCGAATAATTTTTGATCCCGATGGGACTGATAATGTAGCGCAAGGCCAGCGAACAGAAAGAATTAAAGTGTTTCATCACCAATGAAGCTTGGTGGCCATGAAAGATCACGATTTGATGCTGGTTGTAATTGAGTTTTAAAGAATGATAAAGGGGCTTTTTGGTATCCGTCTTTTTGGAAAAAAGTTTCGAGTCATGATTTCCCACCAATTTAAAGAAGGCCCCTTTTTTGTCAAATTCATCGAACAAATGATAGAGCTCGCGCCATTTGACTTTGATTTGTTTCAAAGAGAATTTTTGCAACTCTTCAATATCACCGTTTAATATCAATTTATAATGGTTTTTGAGGTAATATTGTTCCAGGATATACTTGAAAAATTCCGAGTTTGGTAAAAAATCATCATGCCGTCCGCCATTTCCCATATGCAAATCGCTAAAAACAACAATTTTGTCATTATTAGTGATTGAAAAATGAGGAGCTTCTTCTAAAAGCCTGGACAATGCCTCATTTAGTTTTTGTTCTTTTCTTTTCATGGGTGCAGGCCTCTTTTTTTATAATGAAGTTACCGATGATTTCAGACGCTTGGTGAGTTGTTCATCCAGAAGTTCCCGAATCCCTTCGGTCATTTCCAGGTAGATCTTGTTTTTGTGAAGCTTTAATTTCTGATAAGTCTTTAAAATATCAAGAGTTAAAATGATCCGGGTGCTACTGCAATTGAGCTCGCCATGGAGGTGACTGCCAATCCGTTCAAATCCCAGAACTTTGGTGTGGAAATGCAATGGCGAATGGGGGTCGTTTTCGAAAACATCGGTAATGAAATGGGTATAGCCCCGTTCTACAACCTCTTTAATGGCAGCCCGCATCAGACGTAGGACGACTCTGATATTTTTACGATACTGAGGTACAATCATGAAACGTCCAATGTCCACCATTTTACAATCTTTGGCCATTCTCTCCAAATCGACACCTTGGTTTAAAGTTACGCCAAGTTCCGGAGGAAAATCCAAAGAAGGGTCATAGGTTAAGCGGATGACGCCTGCAGGCTCTCCATTTACGGTCGCTAAAAACCATGAATATTGATTGGAAAGGCTGATATCAGCCGGAATTTCATCTTCAGGCCGCCGAATCCAATTTTTTTCCTGTAAATAAACTGCCGAAATCACCTGGATCGCAAGTCCCCGGGTTTTAGAATCCATGACTTTAAAAGTTTTAGTAACAGACATGGTAAGTGCTCCTTTCGATAATTTATTTTTAATAAATTGATTTATTAATAACTTAATTATTAATAACTTGCCTTGGACGCCTGAAGCGCCGGATCAAAAAGAAACCGTTTCATGGCAGCCGGTGGGATGGGCGCTTGAAACGGGTATTGCTTGCCTGACAACTGGGAAAGTTCTTTCATGATGTTGTAGGTAACTTTATCACTTAGATAATTGCAAATTTTTCGTTTGATGATCGGATGGATGGAAGATGAATCTGTGATTTG
>DNPQ01000130.1:5435-7985 GCA_003501335.1 Bacillota bacterium | reverse complement strand
CAATTTAAATAATAGCTGTCTTCAAGGTTGCTAATACGTACCATTCCAAATCCGGAAGCGGCATGAATAAACAAATTATTGCCTAAATAAATTCCGACATGATTTACCACCTTGGAACTTAAAGTCCTAAAAAAGACCAAATCACCCGGAACAAGATCAGTGATTGAAGAAACGGGTAAACCCATTTCCATTTGCTGACTGGCTTCATGAGGTAATTGAATTCCAAACTTGGCCAAAACATACATTGTAAAGCCCGAACAATCAAAGCCACGTATGGAAGCACCACCATAAATATAAGAAATACCGATCAAGCTATGGGCAAAACTTAAAATATCATTGATAGGAAGCATCTTCAAACTTGTCTGCTGCTCAACTTCGGATGGTGATTTTATTTCTATAAATTGCTGACGAACCCATCCCGTTTGATCATCGGCAAATTGAACCTTCAGCCAGCCGTTGGATTGTTCAACCACACCCACCGAAACTCCCTGCTGCAACCGGCAAATAATATCCGTATCCAGACCCGGTCCGCTACGGACATTCACATTATCACCTTCGATGAAACCGGATTGCAAACTTGCTCCGTAAACTGAATGGGATAATGAAAAAATACATATAAAAATAGCCACTGAACAAAAAAACTTCAGTTTCATCAATTTCAGAAAGCTCCCTTCTGAGTTTTCAAATAAATAGTAATTTTTCCCAAATAACTAGTTGCTTTCTCCAAACAACTTATTTTTTAAATAACTAGTTAGCTTTTCGGTTGAATATTTAAAAAATAAAATGTATTAATATCAATATAAATGTCATTTAACTGTAAAACTAATTTAGCATAAATTCAACAATAATGTCAAGTTTCTCCACAAAGTCAAGAATAACAGCTATTTTGTTTAAATTGAGTTAAAATACAATATCTCAGAAATACCCTCAAAAAGTTCTCCCACGCTGGAAAGGCAAAAAGATAAAAAATCCCAGATTTTGTGATGAAATATTTTTAAATAATTCGCTGTTGACTCTAAATGATTTCCGTCTCAGAATCACAAAACCTCAAAAATGTGACTTTTCCGCAGGCGAAACAATCCGGCACTGGGCAATGTTGGGCCTGCTGAGCCAAAATAAAAAAAGCCTAACGATTTGTTAAGCTTTTTTTCTCGGGATAGTTTTTAAAACTGTCCAAAAATAATTTTTTCTATCATTCAATCAATTGACCCATTCAAATCATTTCTTCCCGGCCTAAAATATCAATTCATTCGTAAAAACACTGAATGATTAAAGATCGGATTTCTCAGGCTTAAATCCGGGAGCCATGTACCGGTTATAACCCTTGGTCAAGCTTTTTTCAAAGAATTTTTGAAATACCGGGATTTGTTCCAAACCAAAAATAAAACGGTCGATCACCACAAACTGTAACCATAAAACGATCAGCAGTGTTATCCCAAATGACCCAATCCATCCAGCGAGTTTCCAAGGCCCAGATAATATCGAAGTTATCCGACCGGCCACCGGGAAACAAACTCCGATTTCGGCAAATAAAAGTAAAAAATTGAAAATAAGTTTGGGCATTGAGGTTTGAATGGCTTTTTGGGGACAGATATTGATACAACGAGCACAATCTTCACAATTAAATTTCCAGTGTGGTTTTTTCTGAATGACTCCTGCCATCTTGATAGTATGTACCGGACATGTCTTAACACAGAGGCCACAATGGCTGCAAGCGGAATCAGCAATATAAGCCTTTCCTAAAAAGCGCCGTCCAAAAAGCCCAAAAAACAAAGCGGCAAAACGGGTTATTAAACTTCCCGATTGTTCTTTTTTTTCGGGTTGCTGTTGACCTTTACAAAAACTCTCCGCAAAATCCATTGCCATCTTATCACCACGAGCCAAAATCTCTTTCACCTCAGGGCTCGTCGGTGGATTTGGATTCGTCATTTGGGACCAATTATTGGGATATACAGCTCCCCCGCTTAAAAATACATTAAAACCTTTTTTTGCAAGTAAGCGTTCTGTCTTTAAAATACCTTGGCCTGGATCGCCGGCATATACAGCAAATACGCCCGTCTTCATCCCCTTTCCTTTAGGCAAACGGCGCAAATACTTTTTTACAAGTGCAGGTGCGGACCAACTCAATGTTGAAAAGGCAAAAATATTAAAATCAGCATTTTCTTCGATAGTGGGTTTGGCATCGGTAATGGCAAATTGCCGGACTTCAAAACCGTTCTTCTGTAGATCTTGAGCAATCACGTCCACTGCCCGTTTCGTATTACCGGTCCCGCTAAAATAATGAATAAAAACTGTTTCCATAAAAATCAACTCCTTAATAAAATTTCGATTCAAACAAAAAGGTGTATTATCTCTGTGCTTATTCAATAATTAAAGATTTATCGCTTCTAAAATCTAAACCGATAGTAAATTGCGCCTTTTGCGCATGAATCAATACATTCACCACATAATATGCATTCTGAATGATTCAGCTTATTTTGCTTCACCATTTCATGAACATCCAAACTCATAGGACATTTCTTGCTACAAAGTTTGCAATTCACACATTTT
>DNPQ01000130.1:0-5104 GCA_003501335.1 Bacillota bacterium | reverse complement strand
ACCATAAACGGAGCCATCCAGCAGATATAATGACACGCTGAACGTTTTCCAAATAATAATGATAGGATGACGAATAAAGCAATCACTACTAAATAGGGTATATAACTCCACAGTCCGCTTACTGATATACCATGATCGGTACAATAAAGCATATTAATCTTTTTGATTCCACCTGCCGTAATAATAATCAAAGCAATTGAAGTCAGCCAGGGTATCCAAATCAGATATTTAATCAAATTACGCCAGCCACCTTTGACTTCTTTCCCCGATACCATGCTGCAGCAATCTTGAAGACCTCCGGCCGGACACACCCATCCGCAAAAAACGCGTCCCAAAAAGAAGGATACGAGCAATAAAACTCCAAACATAATGAAGCTTCCCGATATAATCCCTTCCAGCCCAGCCATAATAATTAAGAAAGGTGATAAATAAAAAATTGTGATAGGAAATAACAGAAACGAAATTAATAGAATAGCCTTCCGCACTTTTTGTCTTTTTGTCATTTTATACTCATCCTATCGTTTAGTTAATTCCTTTAGCAAATCATGACTCCAATCGATAATAAACCGGTAATAATTAATGCCATACAATAGTGTCGAATATTGATAGATATCGGTTTTTAATTTAATTTTCGGCTGGGATTCTATTAATTCATGTAATACCGGCTCCACTTCTTTAATAAAAGCTTGTAATGTTTCAATTGCTTTCTCTTTCGGTAAGAATCCTAAGAAAAAAACTTTTACCAGATGGTCTAATTTAGTCTTAGCAAACTCAATCGGTTGTTCTAGCCATTCTCTAAAGACTGATTTCCCGGCATCCGTAATGGAATAGAGTTTCTTATATTTCCCACAGTCCACCACCTCTCGTGAACTAATTTCCCCTTTAGCCTCCAACCTTTTAAAAGCAGGATAGATGCTTCCAAAACTAGCATCAAAAAAATACGATGTACTCTTGGACATGCATTGTTTCAAATCATAGCCGCTCATGTCCCCGTACATCAAAAAGCCAAGAATAATGTATTCTAACATAGTTTTGTCCTCATTTATCGATTACAATATATATCGAATCGATATATATTGTTTAGTTATATATTAATCAAAAAAATCTAATCCGTCAAGGGGTTCCTCAAATTTAAAAAATAGTTCATAAAAATATGGCTCAATATTATTTTTTATGGAATTTGAGTCGATATATAATTATTAAAGTAATTTTTCGACATTCAATATCACCCGAGGTATGGATAAATGCATCAAATTAAAATACTACTACTCCTGGTCATGCTTTTATTCATGATTTCCTTTCCGGCCTATGCCAATGTCTCTGCTGGTTTGGAATGGCGTTATCAGGATGAGGATAACAGTTATTCCCTGAATACGGTGAAAATTGCTGCGGATGTCACGCAGCATTGGATGTTGCAAACAAGTTACGACGAAGATAACAAAGACCTGGCTGGCGATGTCCTCTATCGGACAAGAGCGGGTTCACGAATCCAACCCTATCTGGGACTGGGTGTTCGCGACCTATTGCAAAAATCCGATAGCCAACTTTCCGTGGGTGAACGATTGGAAGTCATCGCCGGAGTTGCATTGAATGTAGGTCCTAATCCGAAAACCGGATTATTTTTAAATATGGAAGTAAAAGCCGTACCGGATACGATGTTTCATGATTCAAATCCCGATATATTAAAACCAACGATCAGTTTAGCCCTTAATTTTCGGATTCCGAATTACCGTTTTCCAAAGCGCCGCAACAAAATTAAACCGCCTTCCAGCTTCGACCAAAAAGACGTCGAATTACTGGCAAAAGTGGTTACTGCAGAAGCAGGGGATGAACCGTTTGAAGGTCAAATAGCCGTCGCGGCAGTTATTTTAAATCGACTGAACAGCGGGGATTTCCCCGATACCATTCCGGGAGTCGTTTACCAAAATAACCAGTTTAAATGTGTGCCAAAGTTACCAAGAATCACTCCCAGCGATTCCAGTTATCAAGCAACCATCGCCGCCTTAAATGGCCAGGATCCTTCTTATGGAGCTTTGTATTATTACAATCCCAAACTGAGTTCTCCTGAGGGATTAAAATTTTTCCAGACTGCTAACTTAAAGGTAACCGCTCGCATTGGCCATCATATATTTTTAACCGATGGGGATCGTTAATAGCCCTCTGTTCTTAATCCTAGCATACCGATTCTCTATTTTAAAACTTGAAGCCACCATCTATCCCTCGCGGTGGCTTCAAGTTTTAAATTACTTGATGGGCTCTCGAATTAACTTCTTTTCCCCAGTTGGATTATTATTTTTTTGAAAACCGCAATACGTTCCAGGAAAGTTTCGGCATCACAATTTTCCGAATGGCGCCAGCTTCGTTTCCTAAAATTTTAACACTTCTCGGTTTGACTTTATCCGGTTCCGCAAAAGTATTTTTGGCATTTAAATCCGGACCATCCATAACTAAGTGTTCAATCATACGCATATCTTCGAAGGACCTCATATCTAAGCTTAATTCTACTTCCTCTTGCTGATCACAGTTTAATGCAAAAACAGTCACATTGCCGTCTTCTTCATGATAAGTCGCGGCAATTTGGACCAATGGCACGTCACCGTAAATTTTAGTTTCAATACTTGGACAGTTAACCAAGGTCTTTATTGCTTGACCTCTGCCGTAAAGAGAAACTTGTTGAAATGGATAGAAAATCGCTTGTTTGATGACTCCACCGCCCTTTTGAGTAAATATGGGGGCGATTACATTAACAAGTTGCGCCAGGCAAGCCATCTTCACCCGATTGGAATTGTTAAGCAGCGTGCACAGCATACCGCCAAAAACCAAAGCATCCAAGAGAGAATACTGATCCTCTAAAATTGGGGGAGCCACTTCCCAGGGAAAACGGGTCTGCTTTTTGATATACCATACATTCCACTCATCAAATGAGATTTTGAGCCGCTTCTTGCTACGGGTTTTCGCCTTAACATAATCAGCAGTGGCAATCAAGGTTTTAATGAAATCATCCATATCGGCAAAGGAAGCCAGGAAATCGGTAATACTCCCTTCATTTTCATAGTAGCGATGCATCGATATGTAGTCAACGTGTTCATAAGTATGTTCAAGAACGACTCGATCCCATTCCGGATAACTGGGCATTGCCGGAGAAGAGCTGCCGCAGGCAACAAGTTCAATAGCAGGATCGACCCATTTCATAATTTTGGCTGTTTCCAAAGCTTTTTTCCCGTATTCCTCGGCTGTGAGTCCACAGGTTTGCCAGGGCCCATCCATTTCGTTCCCCAGGCACCAAACTTTAATATTATGGGGCTCTTCGTGACCATTTTTTCTGCGCAGATCACTATAGTAAGTTCCTGAAGGATGGTTGCAATACTCAATCATATACCCGGCATTTTGCGGAGTTCCCGTGCCCAGATTGACCGCCGCCATCACCTGGACACCCGCCTTTTTACTCCAGTCAACAAATTCATCGATTCCCACTTCGTTGGTTTCAATGGACTGCCAGGCATAATCAAGCCGTCTGGGCCGGTTATCTTTGGGTCCGATGCCGTCCATCCAGTTATAGCCGGAAACAAAGTTCCCGCCGGGATATCTTACGATAGGAACTTGGAGAGATTTTACCAACTCCAAGACATCTTTCCGGAAACCCTGTTCATCCGCTAAAGGATGATCGGGCTCGTAAATACCGGTATAAACCGCCCGTCCTAGATGTTCAATAAACGAACCAAATAACTTCGGATCGACCTCGCCGATTCCATAATCTTTATCAATGGTACATTTTACTGATTTCATTTTATATCCTCCTTGGAAAGAAATTCAAAAGAAAGATTTCACAGCTGCACAAAATACTTTTATTTTTTGTTGTTCACCATAACTTGATTGCTAGAAGCGCGTTCAATGAGTTTAGGTTCCAGTACCACTTGAGTCGTTTTCTTCTTATCCCGTTTAATTTTAGCGAGGAGAATTTTTACCGCTTCGACGCCCATTTCAAACTTTGAAACATCGACACTGGTGAGGGGCGGTTGCAACAAACCAGTATAAGGCAAGTTATCACAACTAGCCATAGCTATATCGTCCGGTACTTTGATTCCTTCTTTGTTCAAATAATTTAATACACCAACGGCTATCTCATCGCAAAAGCAAAAGATGGCACTTGGCTTTAATCCCTCTTGAAACGCGGCATCCATAACCTCTTCCACTTGTTGACCGTATTC
This sequence comes from Bacillota bacterium, assembly GCA_003501335.1. Classification (GTDB taxonomy): domain Bacteria; phylum Bacillota; class UBA4882; order UBA8346; family UBA8346; genus UBA8346. The sequence continues at coordinate 896 of DNPQ01000130.1, read as the reverse complement.
AACAGTCCGGATCAAGGCCGGCTCCATGGGGATATCATGAGACCTCAAACTCTTTTCATAACCTTGTTGCCTGAGTTCGGCACTGGAATTGCGGCAAGAATTCATGAACAGGATCCGCCGGTATCCTTTTTCAATGAGATGGTCTGTGACCATACGCCCTACCAATTCGTCGTCACAGATAACATAATCCGTATCGACTCCGGGCATGTAGCGAGCGGCGAAAACGAAAGGAGTGTTCTGTTCTAGGAGAAATGCTAAACCATCCGGTTTACTCTGGACTGGCGCGATGATTAAGCCATCGACCCGCCTTCGAAGCAGAAGTTCAACAGCCACTCTTTCGGCCTCGGCATCTTCATGAGAGTTACATAAAATAGTGGTATAACCTTCCTCGGCTAAGGCCTTCTCAATACCGGCCACCAGTTCGCCATAGAAAGGGTTTTGGATCGTCGATACAAGGACTCCAATGGTTTTGGTAGTTCCGGAAAGAAGGCCGCGAGCCAAGGGATTGGGACTATAGGAAAGAGCCTTGGCTGTTTCCAATACTTTTTTTCTGGTATCCTGGTCGACATCCTCCCGATTATTCAGAGCCCGGGAGGCGGTTGCCAGGGAAACTTCAGCCTTTTTAGCGACATCTTTTAGAGTGGCATGTCTCATAGTTGAATTCACTCTAACCTCCTTCCTTTTTATTGAAACGCCGAGTCAGGATTGATTTAGAAGAGCAAAATGACTTGCTTATTTCCGCGGAAATAATTCAGAAAAGCTCTCTTCATCAATCCGGCCCCGGGTCAAACTCCTTTTTGGGAAACTGACTGAAATAATAATGATATTAAGTCTTTATAATTTCCGAAATCCTTTCCGGAAACCTTTCCGGTTACAATAATATTAACTTTCAATTA